>CAMNWW010000053.1 GCA_946566415.1 uncultured Lachnospiraceae bacterium
TGATAGTGTTCTCCTTCCGCCGTCCACTTTATTTCACTTACTTTGCGTAAGATCCATGGTAGTAGTGGCGGCTATTTCTTTTTCCCTTTAAAGACTGTGTAACACAACCCCACAAGGGCGCAAATGAAGATACAGAACTGAAATAAGTCAGTATATGAAAGTATCCTATTTATCACAAAGAAATTTTTGAATATTAATCTTTCCATGTCCCTGCCAATTTTCCGGCAGTCCTGCATCATCACAGGCATCCCACAGCCTAAGCTTCATTTCCATATTGGTCATATCCGGATATTTTTCCAGAAGGAGCGCCGCAGCTCCCGATATAACCGGAGTTGCCATAGAAGTTCCGTTTTTACCGATGTACGGGAAACGGCTGGTGGACGGGTATCGGAAATTGCAGGAAAATACACGGTTTCCCGGCGCGGATACGTCCGGCTTTTTTATACATTCCAGCGTTGGGCCGCACCCGGAATAAGACGGAGCGGTCTTCATCCCGCGCTGTCCGGTAAAGGTGTCGCATGCGCCGACCGTGATAACCTTCCGGCTGATTCCCGGAAGTGTGATACTCCCCGCATCCGGTCCCATATTGCCTGCCGCGGTTACTACAATGATACCTGCGTCCCACAGGCGTTCTACCCAGAACAAAAGTCTCTCTTCCTCTTCGTTTCCCGGATGAGGAAGCGTTCCCAGGGATATATTCGCAATACGGATATGGGATCTTTTCTGTTCATCCAGTACATATTGGATACCGGAGATTACATTTTCGATCTGACCGTCTCCTTTCTCATCCAATACCTTAACCCCAATGATCGACACTCCCGGGGCAATTCCTGCATACTGCCTGCCGCTGCATTTTCCGTCTCCGCCAAGGATTCCCGCCACATGCGTCCCATGACCGTTGTCGTCATAACAGTATCGTTCTCCGTGAACGCAGTCCTTCCATCCAGACAGGCGCGGCGCAAGGTCCGGATGGGCGGCGATTCCAGTGTCCAAAACTGCCGCCGCCACATGCTTTCCCGTCAACTGACAGCGCGTAAGTTCCGGACACCAGTAATGAATTTTATTTTTCAATTCTTTCATGATTCTTAAGCCCCCTTTTTATCACAATATTCAAAAAGGAGAAAAATTGTTTAAATTCCGTGAAACACTGGCAAGCCTTCCTACATATGATGAAGTGTAAAGAAACCTAATCGGAGGTTATTTAACATGAGTGATTTAAGTGCAACAAACTGTGGATGCGGATGCGAAAACGCAATGTCTAACTGTGGCGGAAACGGAATTTCTTCCTGCCTGCTGATCATCATCTTACTCTTCTGCTGCGGCAACGGATGCGGCAATGGATGCGGCAACAGCCTTGGCGGCTTCGGCGGCGGAAACGACTGCTGCTGGATTATCCTTCTTCTTCTGTTCTGCGGCGGAAACGGCTGCGGATGTGGATGCTAATTCACAGCTAAATCTGAAAAAACGGATGGGGAATTACCCCATCCGTTTTCACTTCTCATCTTCCATGATTTTGCCGTGAACAACCGCTCTTTTTTTTCTTTTCTTCGTACCTTCTTCTCTGTTTTCCTTCCTTTATGCCTTCCTTTTCAGCAGTACATTCCTCATCTACTTCATAGACAGAATTTCCTTCAATAATGATTCTGCTTTGCATGGGAAACACCTCTGCCCTTTTTTATCCAGTATATGCGATTTCATAATTTCACGTCCGTTTACATATATATTTATAACGCTGGATCTAAGGAGACGATATGGAGAAAAAACCGCCTCGATATATGACTCCATTTGACTTGATGATCACGACAGACATGCTAGAGATGATCAAGCTGATGATTCCTTATCTCCCTCCGGATTTTCAGCGCATGGCAGGCATTTATGCCAAATTGACGGAACTTCAGAATGCCATAAATTATTTCCGACCTCCTTATGATCATAGCCGCAGAGGGCGGCTGCGGCAAAAAGAAATGGATCTGAACTCTCTCATGGAGGACATAGGCCCCTATCTTGGGTCTGATGCCAGTGAAATGATGGGAAACCTTTCCCAGGCGATGAGTATGATGGAGATGGTACAGTCTATGGACATGGGAGATGCCATGAAATCCATGAATATGGGGGATATTATGAATGCCATGGATGCATTCTCTGCAGAAAGGAAAGATGCTGATGAACGAATGGATCAACCACCCTGCGATGGCGGACATCGACCCGATGAAACTGGAGCTGATTAAAGCCGCCGCAAAACAAACAAGCGGGAAAAGCGGAAAAGCGCTTGCTCCCGCCCTCATGGCTCTGATCGCTAATGCCAACAGGCAGGGCATCCAGTTTACTTCTGATGAAATTTCATTGATCCTTGAAGTACTAAAAGAAGGCAAATCCAAAGAAGAAAAAGAACAGATCGACAATATGGTACAAATGGTCCGCAACATGCAGAAAAAAGGAAAACCTAAATAAGACTCCCTTAAGGAGCCTTATTTAGACCCGAAAAACTTCTTACTCATCCAGATACTTTACAAGATAAGGGAGATTATACTCCATCTGCCTGCGCCCATGCTGATAAAATGCCTGCAGCTTATCCCGGTCTTTTTCCAACCTGGATACTGGAGGCATCTGGGGGCGCAGGACAAAGATTTTACCATTTTCTTCCAGTTCCTCGATTTTCTCCATAGTACGGTTATAACTTTTATTCCGAAGGATACATCTGCGGATAAGGCTGGGATATTTACTGTACAGCCTTCTATAGAGCCTGCCCATTGCCCGGGACGTCGGTTTTTTCCGATATCCTTTCGGTCTGGTAAGGATTACCGCAATTTTTTTAAATCCCAACCGCCTTACATGCTCCACTGGAATAGAATCTGCAATCCCGCCGTCCAGATAAGGCGTCCCGTCGACTACTGTGACCGGACAGGCCAGAGGCATGCTGCAGCTTGCCCTCGTCAGCATCAATAGTCTTTCTTTATCGCTTTTTTCGGTCAAATATTCTGCTTTTCCAGTGAGACAGTTCGTCGCAACGATCTCGCATTCCATATCCGATGCAAAAAATGTATCGAAATCAAAAGGTATTAATTCATTAGGATATCGGTCAAAAATCATGTCCATATCCATCATGCTGCGTTCCCTTACAAAATCTTTTAATCCGTAGTAGTAATTGTATTCTTTTCCTCGTGTGATCATACAGTCCCTGGTACGTCCGATCTGGCGGGATACATAATCAACGGCATTGCATGAACCCGCCGATACTCCCGTTACATGGGAAAAATAAATATCTTTTTCCATAAGATAGTCAAGCGCGCCCGCTGTAAATACGCCTCTTGTGGCGCCCCCTTCTAACACTAATCCTGCATGAATCAAATAATCGCCCCTTTCATATGCTAAGTATTTCCATCGTATCCTTCATGCATCCGCATTCGGGACTCGTAAATCTAATCGCCTATTCGGCGATGGGTTCCTAATGAATTGTACCATAACTCTCGCTTAAATGGCACTCTTTTCCTTGTAAAAGTAAAAGTTTTATGTATAATAGAATAAGCGGCATTAAACAGGAGGCCGCAATCTAATAAAAACAGGAGTTTTACTATGATCAGTACAAGCAATGTAACTTATAGAGTTGGGAAAAAAGCCTTATTTGAGGATGTAAATATTAAATTTTCCGAGGGGAACTGTTATGGACTTATCGGAGCGAACGGAGCGGGGAAATCCACTTTTCTTAAGATTCTGTCCGGGCAGCTCGAACCTTCTTCCGGTGAAGTTTCCGTTTCTTCCGGCGAACGCCTTTCGTTCCTCCAGCAGGATCATTTTAAATATGACGCTTATCCGGTACTCGATACCGTGATCCTGGGAAACGCCCGTCTGTATGAAATCATGAAAGAAAAAGAGGCTCTCTATGCAAAGGAGGATTTCACAGATGAAGACGGAATCCGTGCAAGTGAGCTGGAGGCGGAATTCGGCGCGATGGACGGCTGGGAAGCTGAATCCGACGCCGCTTCCCTTCTCAATGGACTTGGGGTTGAGACAGAGCTGCATGCTTCCATGATGAGGGACCTTCCCGGTGCCCAAAAAGTCAAGGTCCTTTTGGCGCAGGCATTATTTGGAAACCCGGACATTCTTCTCCTCGACGAGCCCACCAACCACCTGGACCTGGACGCAATCGCATGGCTGGAAGAATTTTTAATCGGTTTTAACAATACGGTCATTGTTGTATCACACGACCGTTATTTCCTCAACAAAGTCTGTACCCAGATCGCTGATATAGACTACGGAAAAATCCAGCTTTATGCCGGAAACTATGATTTCTGGTATGAATCCAGCCAACTCCTCATTCGTCAGATGAAGGAGGCTAATAAAAAGAAGGAAGAAAAGATCAAAGAACTGCAGGAATTTATCTCCAGGTTCAGCGCGAATGCATCCAAGTCACGGCAGGCCACATCCAGAAAACGTGCTCTGGAAAAAATCCAGCTTGAGGAGATACGTCCGTCCAGCCGTAAATATCCATATATTGATTTTAAACCAGACCGTGAAATTGGTAATGAAGTCTTAACTGTAGAAGGTCTTTCCAAGACGATCGACGGCGTAAAAGTCCTGGACGATATTTCTTTCACCTTAAACCGCGAGGATAAAGCGGCCTTTGTGGGAGGCAATGAATTTGCAAAGACTGTGCTTTTCCAAATCCTGATGGGGGAGATGGAGCCGGATACAGGAACCTATCACTGGGGCGTCACTACTTCCCAGGCATACTTCCCTAAGGATAACAGCCGGGAATTTATGAATGAGGACACGATCGTCGAATGGCTGACACAGTATTCGGAAATCAAGGATGTGACTTTTGTCCGCGGTTTCCTCGGGCGGATGCTTTTCTCCGGTGAAGATGGAATGAAGAAAGTGAAGGTCTTATCCGGAGGGGAGAAGGTCCGATGTATGCTCTCCAAGCTGATGATCTCCGGCGCGAACGTCCTTCTGCTCGACGAGCCTACCGACCATCTGGACATGGAGGCGATCACCGCCCTTAATAACGGTCTTAAAAAATTCCCCGGCGTTCTCCTGTTTGCTTCCCGCGACCACCAGATCGTGGAGACGACTGCAAACCGGATCATGGAGATCATGCCGGGCGGAAAGATGATCGATAAGATCACAACCTACGACGAGTATCTGGCAAATGACGAGATGGCAAGGAAACGCCAGACATACACCATGAAAGAAGAAGATAATTAAATCAAAAGAAAAACCATGACGGGAATAAAATTTTTTCCGGCATGGTTTTCTTTTTTAACTTTTATAGACTGTCAATAAAGCGCATGAACGCTTTCTGTCCGTCCTCTGTCTGCTTATATACTCCCGCGTCCTCTAATACCTGGCAGAATACCTGACCGATTTCCCGGCGCAGGATCTCCATAATGTTTTCTTCTGTTATCCGGTCGTACTTTGGAAGAAATTCTTCTGCCCAGTCCGCGTGTTTCTTAAGCATCTCATCCGCCCGGATATCCCCGCCTGCAAGGACCGCCTTTGCCAGAGTCTCCATCTCCTGTTTCAGCCTGGCAGGAAGTACGGCAAGTCCCATCACCTCGATCAGTCCGATATTTTCTTTCTTGATATGATGCAGCTTCGCATGGGGATGATACACGCCCAGGGGATGTTCTTCGGTCGTGATATTATTTCGCAGCACCAGGTCAAGCTCGAACATACCTCCCCGCATACGGGCAATGGGGGTTATGGTATTATGCGGTTCACCGTCTGTTTCGGCAAAAATGAAAGCGCTTTCATCCGTATAGCGCCTCCAAGCGTCAAGCACATGCGCCGCCGCCTCGGTCAGTCTGCTGCTGTCGCGGCTCCTTAGGCGTATGACGGACATCGGCCATTTTACAATTCCCACGCAGACGTCTTCAAATCCTTTGATTATGCATTCTTTGATCACCGGCGCTTTTGCCATGGCAAATTCATGGTTCCCGCCCTGAAAATGATCGTGGCTCAATATCGAGCCGCCTACGATAGGAAGGTCTGCGTTTGATCCGACAAAATAGTGAGGAAACTGTTCCACAAAATCCAGAAGTTTAGCGAAAGTCGCTTTCTCGATCTTCATAGGTGTATGCTCCCCGTTCAGTACAATACAGTGCTCATTATAATAAACATACGGTGAATACTGGAATCCCCAGTCTTTTTGCCCGATCACGACCGGGATAATACGGTGGTTCTGTCTTGCCGGGTGGTTCGTACGCCCTGCATATCCCTCGTTCTCCATACAAAGAAGACATTTGGGGTATCCGCTCTGTTTTGCATTCTTCGCCGCGGCGATCGCCTTAGGGTCTTTCTCCGGCTTTGACAAATTGATAGTAATCTCCATATCCCCATATTCTGTCTGTGTTATCCATTTCTGATCCTTCTTGACACGGTATCTGCGGATATAATCGCTGTCCTGGCTCAACTTATAGAAATAGTCCGTGGCACGCTTCGGGCTTTCCTCATACAGTTCATTGAATCTGGATATCACAACGCTCGGCGCAGGCACAAGCTTCCCCATAATCTTCGTATCGAACAGATCCCTGTAAACAATAGAGTCTTCGATCAGCCCCTTCTCTACGGCATAGTCTGTCATCCTGCGAAGTATTTCTTCAAGCTCTGTCTCTTCCGTCATCCCCCCAGGCGCCTCATACTCATCCAGCCCCAGAGCATCCAGCACTTGATTTCTCACATATATCTCGTCTTCCTTTGCGACAAGGCCTGTACGGATTCCATACTGCATTAACTTGGCAACTGCTTCATAAATCATCCCAGCATCTCCTCTCTGTTTTCCTAGATCACTTTTATTCCACCGTATTTTCTTACTTTAAGCACATGGCATGAGCCTTCTCCAAATACACTGTCCAACGCTTTTTGGTATGTCTCAACAAAATCATTCTCAACAAATGCCTGAATCGTTCCCGCGAAACCGCCGCCATGTACGCGGCATACCCCGTGTTTTCCCAGCACTGTCTCACTTACAGCCAGCGCGATCGACATATTCTGGCTTTGTACATTTTCATTCGTATAAATATTCTGCAGGTACTTGAAAGAAGAATTCCCGGATGATTCTATCAACTCAAGAAACCTAGGGAAATCTCCGTTATTGAGTGCCTCGGCCTGCGCCTCCACACGTTTATTGTCTTCAAAAAAATGGATCGCCCTTAATACCGGCCTGTCGCCGTATTTTTCGCGAAGCGCCGGAATCTGCGCATAAAACGCCGCCTCATCTACTTCTCTCAGATATTCTTTGCCGAAAAACGACGCTACCTGCTTCATTTCCTTGGGAATCCCCGCATAGGCAGATGTCAGATCCTGATGTGAGCCTTTGGTATCCACGATACACAGGCTGTACTGATACGTCTCAAAATCCACGTGCACCTTATTTACCACCGGTTTTTCAGGCAAACAAAAATCAATATGGATAAGTCCGCCCACGGCGCACGCCATCTGGTCCATCAGGCCGCTGGGTTTACCGAAATACACATTTTCCGCATACTGTCCGACCTGGGCAATCTCGACCATACTGATCTTCATTTCATTGTAAAGCCCGGAAACGATAGTCCCGATGATCGTCTCAAATGCGGCAGATGAAGAAAGCCCTGCTCCGATGAGCACTTCGCTGGTAACATAAGCGTTAAAGCCTCCGACTTGGTACCCTCTTTCTTTAAGGCCTCCAAGAACCCCGCGGATCAAACCAATGGAGGTTTCCTCTTCTTCATCCTTCTTTCCTAAATCCCCGGCGTCCAGTTCAATCATGTTATAACCTTCAGAGACAACCCTGACGCGCAGATCTTCATTCCTGCTCACAACTGCAACCGCGTCCAAATTGACTGAAGTTGCAAGGACCATGCCATGCTGATGATCCGTGTGGTTTCCTCCCACCTCGCTGCGCCCCGGCGCACTGTATATCTCCGTCTTCTGATCCCCATACAGGCGGATGAACTCGCGGACTGCACGCCCATACCGCTCCTTCTGCCGGACAGACATCTCTTCATCCACATAGATATCTTTCAGCAGGTCTTTGTACTCCCCTTCTCCTAATTTTTCCAGAATCTGTGTTGCCAGCTCCATTTTTCCTCCTTACCGTCCTGATTTTTGGACATAAAGGTATACCCGAAGGGTATTTCCTCCTTACCGTCCTGATTTTTGGACATGATACCGTCTTTTTCTTTAGGTAAATTATATTATAGATTTAGTAAATCTTCAATATGTATTTACTAAATTTTCGTTTTTCTTTTTTGCTTTTCTTTTTCCCTTTGGTTTGGTATAATGTCCACGAAAGCAATGAGCAGTGCGAAAACAGGGGGTGACAAATCGCCTGTTTACAGGCGGATTTGACGGACACTGTTTTCATAGGGCGAACGCCCGTGAACGAGGAAGCCGAAGGCTTCCGAGTTCGGCACGGCGAAGAGAGTGCGAACGCCCGATCTTTAGTACAAATTACCCCGCCCTGCGGGGTAGAGTGCGTATAACATTTTTAGGGGGATTTCCATGGCAACCATTAAAGATATCGCGGCGGCGGCGAACGTGTCCGCGGCAGCCGTTTCCAGAATTTTAAACCACGACGAAACACTGAACGTATCGCCTGATACGCGGCAGAAAGTCTTTGATACGGCAAAAGCGCTCCACTATGTCAAACGAAACCGCCCACTGGTCAAATCAGCGTTTACGCTTGGGATCGTGCAGTGGTTTTCTTCCCAGCAGGAACTGGAAGACAGCTATTATCTTCTTATCCGCCAGGGCATTGAGGACTACTGCCTTCTGCACAATATCCAGATTATGCGGACATATAAAAGTGATGTAAACTATCAGGAAGCGCTGCGGGATGTGGACTGTGTAATCTGCATCGGGAAATTCAGCCGCAATGAAGTGGACTTTTGGACGGGCAGGAACCCGAATATTCTGTTCCTTGATATGCCCGTGGACGACCCGGATATCACAACGATCACTCTGGACTTTGCGGGCGCTGTCGATCAGGTTATGCAGTATCTGACTTCGCTTGGACACCGCCGTATCGGTTTTCTGACCGGCATAGAATATGTGGATTTTGGCGTCCCGTATCCTGATTACCGGAAGGAAGAATTTATCCGCTACTGCCAGAAACACGGGATACTTTATGAACCTTATCTTAAAGAGGGTGACTTCCGGATTGATTCCGGCTATGAGATGATGTGTGAGATGATTGAGTCAGGACCGCTTCCGTCCGCTGTGTTCGCGGCAAGCGACCCGATTGCCATCGGGGCGGTGCGCGCTCTCACTGAACATGGTTTTTCCGTTCCGGATGATATTTCTGTCGTAGGCTTTGACGATATCAGCATGGCGGAATTTACGATGCCTCCGCTTACGACTGTCCATGCCCCAGCCTATCACATGGGACATTACGGCGCTTCCATCCTGCACAATATTATAAAAGAACACAGGGGCGCCGCGTTAAAGATCCAGCTCCCCTGCAAACTCGTTGTCCGTGATTCCTGCACTACCAATCTTTCACCTGGTCCTGATAATATGTAATTCCTTCCTGAAGGATCACTGCTTTTTGATTCTTCACTTCCGCGGTCGTGACCGCACAGTTTTTCGGCACGCCTTTGCCCCAGAAGTGTTCCATCGGCTGCTTTTTGATCAGCCGGGTCAGTCCGCAGAGCGCCGCCCCGTGAGTCGAGATCAGGACTGTCTTATCTGCAAGGTCGGGATTTGCAAAAAGTTCCTTTAAGAATGCTTCCAGCCGGTCTGAGAACTGGTAAAAGGACTCTCCATTTTTCGGAGCGCGGTATTTTTCGGGGGCTTCAAAGAAATATTTAAAATCCGGATCCGGGATATTCCACCCCTCCTGGCTGCAGCAAAGACCCTCATATTCGCCGAATCCGATCTCCATCAGTCTTGGCTCGTCAATAATAGGGATGTCCCGTCCGCCAAGTATGATAGAGGCTGTTTCCTTTGCGCGGGCAAGCGGGCTTGTATACGCAATATCGAAAGGGACTTCCTTTAACGCAGACGCCGTCTCGTGCGCAAGATGCCTGCCGAACTCGTTCAGCATAGTGTCCGACTTCCCTTGCAGTTTCCTTACTTTATTCCAGTCTGTTTCTCCGTGCCGGATCATATACAGAATCATTTTCTAAATCTCCCTTCTGCTTTTGTTTCCTTTTTATTTTGCAGTCTTTTTCGGGAGATGTCAAGAAATTATTCTTTTTTCATGAGATCGGCTATCGTAATATTGTCCAGATAGTCATTGATCACTTGATTCAGTCCTTCCCACATAGAACGTGTGCGGCAGTCCGAAATATGTCCGCATTCTGCCGCCTTGCACGCAAGGCAGGCAACCGGTGCAAGATCGCCTTCCGTCAGGCGGAGTATGTCGCTGACCCGGTACTCTTCCGGTCTTTTCGTAAGCCGGTATCCTCCGCCTTTTCCCTGTATTCCGACAATGAAACCGTTTTTTGCCAGAACGGGCAGTATTTTTTCTAGATATTTCAGCGAGATGCCCTGCCGTCCGGCGACATCTTTCATCGGCAGATAAGAATCCTCCTGATGCTCGGCCAGATCAATCATCACCCGCAGGGCGTATCTGCCTTTTGTGGAAATCATCATAATATACTCCTTATTTTAATGCGTCGAAACCTCTCTTTAGATCCTCTATAATATCGTCGATATGTTCTGTGCCGATCGAAAGCCTTATGGTATTGGGCTTTATATTCTGT
>CAMNWW010000054.1 GCA_946566415.1 uncultured Lachnospiraceae bacterium
CTCCCGATCCGGGAATCCGTGATAATCTTATGGACCCGCCCTACCGGACAGATAACCGACACATAACCTCCGCCAAACTTACTGCTGTCCGCAAGTACATACACCTGCGCCGCCGCTTTCAGGATCGCACGCTTCACCTGCATCTGCGGAGTCGCGATGGAAGTCAGCCCAACGTCAAAATTGATGCTGTGAACTCCGATAAACGCCTTATCCACATGAAACTGTTCGATATTCTGAACCGCCGCGTCTCCCATGGTAGCCGCCAGATGCCCTCCGACATGCCCTCCGACAATATAAAGCTCTATATGGCGCGCATCCGCAAGCTCATTCCCCACCAGCAGCGAATTTGTCACCACCGCGATCTGCTTTTCCGGATGCGATTTCATGTACACGGCCAAATAAAAACTAGTAGAAGCGTCATCCAGAATGATCGTATCCCTGTCTTCAATAAACTCGTAGGCGCAGGCCGCTATCTGCCGCTTGCGGTCCGTATTACGGTAAATACTCTCTGCCGAGTATTTCCTCTGAATCCCCTTTTCCAAACGGAGCGCCCCGCCGTGCGTCCTTCGCAGAAGCCCCTCCTCGTCCATGCTCTTAATATCATTACGAATCGTAACCTCCGAGCATCCTAACGTCCGGCTCAGTTCCGAAACCTTCACCTTTCCATATTCGTCCAGTTCTTTTAAAATAGCCTGCCGCCTTTCTTGTACCATCTCTCAATTTCCACCTTCGTTCTTCTTTGCTTTTATACCGAAACCCTATCTCAGCCTTACACATCCCGGCCTGACATGCCGAGTGACCATCGTCATAATCGGAACGAACCTATCACCAAAATCCACCTTCGGAATAATGAGCGCGTCGTCGCTTCCATAGTAAAAGCCGATCGTCTTAGGCGTCGCGACAACCTTCCGTATTTGTTCCCATGTATAATGCTCCTCTTTCCGGCGGCGGACCACCGTGATCCCCGCCTCCCCAAACGTATACTCGCCGGGACAGTTTAGCTCTTCAATCTCTTTTGCCTGCTTTTTGGCGCGAATTCTTAAAAGCACAGGCGTATAACCGATAAAGATCACAGACGCGGCAAGATAAAAGATAAGCTGCACCGGCTGAATCTTCCCCATAAACAGCATAATGAACCCCATAAACATGACTGCCAGCCCCAGCACATTTGTCAAAAAGCCTGACAATTTGGAATATGTATGATAAAGCGTAAAGTCAAACAAATATTCATCCGTCATCGTTACTGTGATTTTCTCTTCCATTTTTCCTCCCCTTGCCGCTGATATCCAATAAAGAATGTGCCTCGGCACATTCTCATGCCGAGCGCTGTCGCTTGCGACACACTTCCTCTTCGCGCGAACGCGCATCCTCCCGGAGGGTTTTTATCATATAGGGAACGTCGTTCCCTATATGATAAAAAAGTCCTCTTGTATTTTAACACACAAGAGGACCTCTTTACCACAAATATCATAAATATGTATAATTTTTATTTTGCTTTCACAACTTTCTCGCGCGCCCATCCTTCTTCTGAATAGATGCCGGCCTGCTTTTTCTGCATGAATTTATCAAAGAAAGCGGTGATAAACGGCGCCAGGAACAATGTGATGATAGACGCTGTCGCACACTGTGCCGTCGCCATGTCGACATACGGCGCCATGGATGCGTCCGCCTCCGCAACGGCCGCCGGGGTCATCGCCGAATTGAGGGCTGTCGTTCCAACTGCGGCTCCCATCGCGTTCCGCTCCTTTTTCGGAAGAACGAGGTTGAACAAGAAGAAGAACAAAACGGCTGTCGCGGCAGAGATCAGTCCAAGGACAATTCCTGACGCTCCTGCGGTGAGAATCGTTTTTACATCTGTCTTCGCGCCGATGGAAATCGTCATGAAGAAGGTTACGATCGGCTGCGCCGTCGCACATGCTTTCCTAAATCCAGCATCCAGATTTCCCCAGATAAATCCGATCAAGATCGGAATCAATGTTGCAATCAAAGATTTGATCGGAATATTCGCAAGCCCTGTCGCTCCCAAAGCTACCAGAGTAAAGAACGGCCCGTCGTTCAAGGACAAAATGGAGATTGCACCGGTATCCGTTGCGTTTCCGAACTGTGAAGAGAGGGAAATGTAAAGAGATCCGTTTGAGTTCGTAATCGCTGCGATCATAACGAACGGGGTGATCCCCAGGAATCCTTCCGGTCCGCAGATCTTACCCACGAGAAGCCCAAACAATACGCCTACGATGAACTTAAATCCAGTAAGCACAACGCCCTTATAAAGCGGCATCCCCACTTGCTTGATATTGATCGTTGAACCGCACACAATGAGGAAGAATCCCATCATACAGGCGTTTCCTTCATAGAACAGTGCGGTCACATAACCGCCGATCTGGAATACGCCCGGACAAAACGTCGCGAGAAGCACTGCAATGACAAGCGGGATAATGACAAGCCCGCCGGGCAGATTTTTCATTTTATTAAGCAGATCTAAATCTTTTGTCTCTTTTACCTGATTTTCACTCATATCTCTTTCCTCCGATTTCTTTTTTCATTTTTTATATAGAATCTTTACTTTCTCGCAGCTTCGCCGAACAGCCTCTTTACGATATCACATGCGGTATTGTCGTTTCCAGTCAGTCCGCCTTTCCCCACGATGGGAAGCCCGCTATAATCGCTCCCGATCAGGCGTCCGATATCTGTCTGGGGAATCACATAATCCAGTACTTCCAGACACTCTGCCCCAAGCTGGCGGCATACGTTGACCATGGTATCTCCTCCGGTCGTGTAAAGCCCTGCGATCTTGTCTCTCTCCACCTGCTCCAAAACATGTGAAATGATCGTGCCAAGCCCTGCATTGATGCGGTCGGCGCTCATCCCTCCCGCATAGTGGCGTTTCGCATCCTCTTCGTCCAGGTTCAGGAGTTCTCCGTGCAGCGCAGTCTCAAATAGAATTGCCCGCGGCGGCTGTGCAGCATTTAGAAACTCCACTGCTTTTTCCACAGCTTTACCCACCTCTGCCACAGCGCCGGCTCCGCCGTCGATCAAAGCTACCGGATCGACGCTGATTCGCACATGACGTTTGTCCTCGCAGAGCACTTCCATCTGCTTTTTTGTAACCGGTGTCGCGCTTCCCGCCGCTATGAGGACCGTCCCCTCCTCCTTTGCTTCCGGCGGAAGATTCGGTTCCTCAATTCCGATCAGATCACGGTGATAGGCCAGCTTAGAAGTGAACGGTCCCGGATCAACGCTTACAACCTTCCACTTCAAGGAGATACATGCCTGCGCAATGTTATCCACATCCTCCAGTGTAATAGCGTCCACAACGATCACCTCGCACCCTTCATCCCGGATCTTCTTCATCTCTTCGGCAATCTCCTCATCCCCTTTGAGGACGACGTCCAGGGGCACCAGGCCGACCTTCCTATGTGTCTGTCCCGCCAGAAGCCTTGGTATGTAGTTTTCCTTCACCGGTGTCCGCACATCCTGTGCCACAGGTGTATTGATCAGGGCAACTCCGTCGATCACAGAAAATCCTCCCACGAGAATTCTTCTGGACTGCGGCATCGCCGGTACAACCACCGCCACAGTATCTTTATCCAGCTGGTCGAGCATCGCGTCGATCTCCACGCCGATTCCTCCACGCATGGTTGTGTCCGTTCTCTTCTGGAAATATTTCACTCCCATGTTCTTTAAGGCGGCTGTCGCTTCCTTTACCTTGGAATAAGCCTCGTTCGCGGGGAGCGGGCGGCTGTTTGTGCTGATGATGATCGCATCCAGCTCGTCGACTTTCTCCGCCCTCGACGCCGCCTCCACATTGAAAAATACTGCTGTCCTCGCCTTGCTCCTTGCAAGCAGTACTCCCGTTGTTGTCGCGCCTGTAAGGTCGTCTGCTACTGATCCGATAAGTGGCATATCTGATCCCTCCTCTTTCTTCTTTTTTATAAATGTAATCGTATTGTTTCTATGCTTCCTTTTCGTGTTGTTTCGCCGCGTATTTTGCCACAACCTTTGTGGATTCGATCAGGCTGATACTGTTTGCGATTCCCTTTCCGGCGATGTCAAATGCTGTTCCATGGTCCACGGAACTCCTGATAAAGGGCAGCCCGAAAGTCAAAGTAACAGATTTTTCAAAATCCAATGTCTTACATGCGATATGTCCCTGGTCATGGTAAAGGGAAAGGATCGCGTCATATTTTCCCGATTTTCCGATATGGAATACGGAATCCGCCGGGCAAGGCCCCACTGCGTTGATTCCCCTCTCCTTAGCAGCTTCGACCGCCGGAATCAGGTCTGTAATCTCTTCTGTACCGAACAGCCCGTTGTCTCCGTTGTGCGGATTGAGTCCGGCAACTGCAATAAGCGGATTCTCGATACCGACCTTGCGAAGCTCTTTGTCGATATTGATCACATTCTCCAGAACCACTTCTTTTGTCGCATAATGACATGCATCGACTAAAGACATATGGCGGCTCACGAAGAAGACTCTCAGCTTATGACAGGAGAACATTGTCAGCGCGTACGGTGAATTCGTCTGATGCTGGTAAATCTCAGTATGTCCAGGTTCCTTGATTCCTACTAATTTAATCGCCCCTTTATGTATCGGAGAGGTAGATACCGCGTCGACCTTCTTCGCCATTCCCAGCTCAATAGACTTCATGATCCAGTCGATCGCCATCTGTCCTGCAAGCGCCTGAACCTCTCCCCACTTGATCGAATCCGTATCATATTCTCCTGTCTCCAAAACGTCTACTGTGCCGTATTCATACTTCGCTTCATCCGGATCTGTGATCTTGTTGTACTTCAATTCTTTGCCGAGCACTTTGGCCGCCCTGTCAAGAATCGCGATGCTTCCGATTACAAATGGCTTACAGCATTCATGAATCCCTTGATCCAACATAGTCCCTGCTACGATCTCCGGTCCGATTCCTGCCGGATCTCCCATCGTAATCGCTGTAACTGGTTTGAATTTGATTTCGCTCATTTTCGTTCCTCCTTATGTTTTATTTCGTTTATCGTTTCGTTTTCTTTGTTTTAGTGATTTCATTTTATAATACTTCTTTCTATTTTTCAATATTAACTTTCATTTTCGTCATATTATATCGTTTCTATATCCTCATTTTATGCAACTTATACAATTTTTTGCACGGTTTTTTTTCGTTTTCTTTCGTTATTTCGTTTCATGTTTATATATCATATGACGGTATTGTGTTTTTATTCCATCCGTGGTATCATAATAGAAGCCAGGGCGGATTGTTTCGTGCTTTGCACTTGCCCCAATCCGTATGGCATCTTTTAACACTAACGATCAAGGAACCCCTAAAGCAGGACGATGAAAGGAACAAAGGAGGACATTATGCAGAAAAAACTTTATTTTGGAAGCAACCTGAAGATGTACAAGAATATTCAAGATACTGTTTCGTATTTACAGAAGCTGGTGGAGAACACGAAAGATATCAGCCGCGACGAAATCGAACTGTTCATCATTCCGTCTTATACAACTCTGGAAAGCGCTACCGCGAAGGTAGACCGTAATTTTGTAAAGCTCGGCGCGCAGAATATGTGCTGGGAAGATCAGGGACAGTTTACAGGAGAAATCTCTCCTCTTATGCTGAAAGAACTGGGTCTGGACCTGGTAATGATCGGCCATTCTGAGAGACGGCACGTATTTGGCGAAACAGATGTGGAGGAAAACAAAAAGGTAAAGACCTCCCTGAATCACGGCTTCACCACTTTGCTTTGTATCGGCGAGACAGCAGAGGAAAAAGCTTTCGGCATCAGCGCCGAAGTCCTGCGCACGCAGCTCAAGATCGGTTTCCACGGCGTCCCTGCAGAACAGGTAAAGAATATCTGGGTTGCATATGAGCCGGTATGGTCCATAGGGGTGAACGGGACTCCCGCGAGCGCAGACTATGCAGAAGAAATGCACAAAGTCATCAAGGGATGCCTCCAGGAGATCTTCGGAGACGCTTCAAAAGATATCCCTGTTCTGTACGGCGGCAGTGTAAATCCAGGAAACGCAAACGAACTGATCGTCCAGCCGTCCATCGACGGTCTGTTTACCGGACGCGCGGCATGGGATGCGGACAAATTCGACAAACTGATCCGTGACGCCAAAGCCGCCTACGAGGCCAGGTAGAAACAATAAGCCTAAGGTATGAAAAGCCGCTGTTTCCCAAAGGGGCATATCGCCCGTGTGAAACAGCGGCTTTATAGTCTGCGTCATATATGTAAGACTTGTGCCTCTTTTATAATCAAGCCAAAATTCCATGCGGTATAACTCAGGTTATATTGCAGAAGTATTAGGACGTCGGTTTCCGCAGCGGACAGTCCGACATACTGATCCTGCCCTTCAATGCACTCATCCCACAGTCCACCACATAATCCTGGAGGATCGGGATTGACTGGGAAGATGCCGGTCCGATAATAATTTCCCCGATCAATTCCGACATGTGAAGCCCCAGCCTCCCGCACATCCTATTCAGATCAAGGGGATAGTACTTCTTTATCCTCCCCGCCGATACATGGTATCTTGGTTCCACTGCAAATTCATTCAATAAAAACGGCGAAATAACCAGTCTGCGCTCTTTTTCTCTTGCAAAAGACGGATGCTTGAAGGCCGCGGACTGTACCCATGCATCGTTCATAAGCAGACGCAGCTCCTCCTGTATTTCAGAAAATTTCTTCTTTTCCATCTGCAGCTTGAAAAACTCCTCCACAAGCCGATGTTCCCGCATATCTTTCTTATAATACACCGTCTGCAAAGATACGGCCCCGCCTGTCATTTTCTGCATCAGATTTTCGTGAAAAGCAATACACACCCCCTGCCCCAGACGCCCGTACCGTTCCCACTGCGCAGCGTCGTCCCTGTATTTTGAAAAACAGGCCGCATACGCCGAATAACGAAATTCTTCTTCCAGTTCTCTGTGGAAAAACTTCTCTATCTCGCAGCTTTTCTCCTCTTGGCCCGCCGACGTTAATTTCTCCATAACAGCACGGCAAATACCATTCATAAAAAATCTCATTTCAGAGGCGTCGTTCATATTCAGAATATTATTCAGCCTCAGTTCCCCACAACGGATAATTCCGTCAAAAGCCGTAAAATCAGTATAATGGTACAGCATAGTTTCACCTCCATAAAAGACATATGCCCCCGAAGTCTTCTATCACCCCATCTCTTTTTCACACCATTTTGCAATGTCCCCAACCAATTCAAGCGGTTTCTCCCCATGATTTCCCTACAAATTTTTCCCCAGTTCATATGCCTGCTTCGGATATTCTGAATTTATAATATCGTCAAGTACATAACAGGCTTTTGCAGAGACGATTCCTGCATTTTTCCATTCCAGATATTTTACCATGCCCTTAAAAGAAGCAATAGCTCCTTCTGCGGATTCTTCAGTTTCATCGCCATATGTAAGCATCAGGACTGCTTTTTTATCCGCACCCTTTAACACTGAATTATTGGCATAAAACCGATCAATCACTGCTTTTATCTGTGCATTCATATCATAATAGTAAATAGGCGAAACAAACACAACTGTTTCAGCCTTTAAAAGCTCTGGATTCAATTCCTGCATATCGTCCTTAAATACACAGATCTGTTCATTCTCCCGACAGGAATTACATCCAATACAAGGGTGTATATTCTTAAATGCAGCATCAAAACGATAGACTGTATGTCCCGCCTCTTCTGCTCCCTTGATAAACTCATCCGCCAAATAAGATGACGTTCCCTTTTTATGTGCGCTGCCAGTAATTACTAAAATATTCATCTCACGACTCCTCCATTCTACTTTTCTTATATACTCGTCATTCCTATTATAACACGGGGCAAATCTTAGAAAAAGAAAAATATAGATGAACCCAGTCAACGATGTCTATGTCCCTCTTTGTTACGCAAAGAACAAAAAACGGTTTTTATGTCTATGCTCTCTGTGTAATATTTTTGCAAGCCGTAATTTTATTAATGTACAGTCCGGTTATCTGCAGGATCTCCATCAACGTATTCCGTCATTTTTAAATAAATACGGCAATTCTGGTGGTTAAAATCATAAAAAAGCGCTTTTTTAAACTGCTGCCCTGCTTTCCCCTTATTCCCCAATCCAAGATTGGCAAGTCCCATCAGATAATAACAGTGAGCCTTATTTTTCCTGTTCATATCGTCTTCAAATATCAGGAAATCCGGTAAGGATACCGCAAAAAAATCATTTTTCATTTCGTCATACAGATGTCTTTCCCCATAATCCATCAGCTTATTAAAACATGCATATGCGGCTTTATGATTACCAAGTTTTAGGTTTGCCAGCCCTTTATAGAGGATCATGTCTGCAGGCTGATCATAATAGTACATCATTCCCGCCGGTTCATCTTCTCCTCTGTCAGCCTTTTTAAAACATTCTCCTGCTTCATCTGTTTTACCAAGAGCCTCTTTTACTATTCCGAGATAATAATAGATGTTATTGTCCTTAGTTCCCTCCAGCCTTCCTTCTCCCAGATTCAGCGGATACTCCAATGACTGCTCCAAAAGCCTTTCTGCTTTTTCAAAAGAATCTCCGGCAATGGCATCTTTCGCCATCTCTGTAAGCGCAATCTTATATTGTCCGGAAATCCTTCCTTCTGCGCCTTCCCATGGACGGAAGTTGTGAGACATGATCGTGTCATATGCCTTTTGATACATACCTGTCAGATTGTACAAGGTCACAAATTCCAGCATAGCATCATCACGCTCTGCAATAATATCCGGATGTTCTTCATAGTTTTTCAGCCGTTCTGCAAACGATACGCCCATTTTCTTATATAACTGATCCAGTTCAAAAAATACTCTCGCATCGGTCTTATCCAGGCAAAAAGCCTTCTCCAGATGCAGCTTCGCCTTCTCTGCATCCTTTTGCTTATTAAAATAAGCCAATGCCAGATTACGGTGTACAGTCGGGTAATTGTCATCAATTTCAACAGATTTCTCCCATAATTCTGCAGCTCTATCAAATTGAAGCTTATCATAGAACAGATTGCCAAGATAATAGTACGCCTTAGCTCCTGCGGGATACTCTGTAAATGCATCTTTCAGAACCGCAATGTCTTCCAGCTTATTCGGGAAGCAGTATAGCGGCGAACATCTGTCTGCTTTTTGATATTCCGCAGCAGCTTCTTTCTGTCTTCCCATTTTTCCAAGATAATACCCTTTATAATATGACAGCATCGGCTGTTCTTTCGTACACTGGTTCAGAATTTCCACCGCTTCCTCATAACATTCTGCTTCAGCATAATCCCTTGCCGCCTGCAGATAATTTTCATGAAAATCACGCATTAAAGCATTCATTTCATCCAGAATCATTTTACGGTTATCACCAAGAAGTGCCAATTCAAACATGGATACATAATCAAACGCGTCTATCTCCAGATTTTCCTTAATCCACGCTTCCGCTTCTTTGATAAGTCCGAGTTTTCTAAGAATGATTGCTTTCAGGCCTCTTGCCTTAATATTATGCGTGTTTTTCACAAGTCCCTTTTCAATCAGTTCCAGCGCCTGCTCAAAATTTCTTCTCCCTGCTTCAATCGCAGCCAGATAATAATAGGACATTTCCTGCTGTTCGTTGCTCCATGCAGCTTTATAAAACGCATCGTAGGCTTCACTTTGATTCCCCTGAAAATATAATGCCAGCCCTAGGTTATAGTATGCCTCATTGTTATACGGATTCGGACTTCTCCATGTAAGCCTCTTGATTGCCGCGCGGAAATATTTCTCTGCCTCTGCAAAATTACCCCTTCTAAAAAGTAGCATTCCATATGCATTGTTAATGCGGCTGTCACCAGGATCCCTCTTTAAACCTTCCAGATAATAGGGATCCGGCAGATATGTTGCATGACGATGCTGTTCAATATGCTGGGCAGTCAGCAATAATTCTTCATTCGTCATAATTTCTTCCGGATCCTTTGCTGCTTCTGCCGGCTTTGCAAGTTCGGGAATCTTGTCTTCTTTCGGCTGGTATTCTACCAGAAGTCTCTCACCCGCATATACGGACACGCAGATATCCTGTGGTTTTCCAACCTGTGCTGCAATCTTTTCTTCAAAAATATCGACAGGCGACAGCGCCGCTGATTCACGGTAAATTTCTTTTCCGGCATTTCTCACAACAATTTGCGCGTTATCGTATTTCTGTGTCCCGTAAACAGTAACAGAAATGTTTCCTTCCTCGATTTCTACATTCATAGCCGCATAAATTGTCGCATTTTTAACTGCGCCGACCTTTTTGTACGGCATAAAATACTGCTTAAACACTTTTTCTTCAAAAGGCTTCAGCCATGTGAAATCCGGCTGGTTTTCCGTATATACACCGGTCATCAATTCGATATACGGACCATCCTCGTCTGTGAGGTTACGGTCCCAGGCCTTTCCAAAATCTCCGCATCCCCAGGTCCATTGTTTCTTTCCCGGAGAAAAATGATGGTCTGCTACATGAAGAAGGCCTGCCTCCTTTTGATAATCATACCCTCCGACAAAATCATAATCTGAGCTTTCAGCCATATAGGATGTAGGTACGGGAATATTTTTATATCTTGAAATATCCACGCCCTCGCTGTAATCATGCTTATAATATATCCCCTTTGCGATCGGGAACCGGGAAACAGCTCTTTTTCCATGGTCGTATACACTATGGACATCCGGCGGGAAAATCG
>CAMNWW010000055.1 GCA_946566415.1 uncultured Lachnospiraceae bacterium
GTATACTGTTTTTAAGTTATTCAGTCAATATTGATTCTGAAAACAGGGAGGAAAAATGAAGAAGAAATTACTGTGCGGGGTTCTTATCTTGGCCTTTTTCTGGTGCGCTCCCTTTTCCTGGATCGACCTGGCCTCGGGCGACGTCAGTTCCCCGGACGACATAAAGAACGCCGAAGAAGCAGGGGCATTAGCGGAAGCAGAAGATCCCGGAAATGAAGGGGACGAAGAGGATACAGAGGATACAAAAGATGCCGGAAGCGAAGAGAATGCAGAGGAGCCTGCGTCTCAGGAAACAGCCGCACTGCCTGAAGCCGCCCCCGCCCCTCCTCCCAGAGAGGTTGTGACCGACGGTGTATACACATTGTCGCTTACGAGCAGTATCGGTGTCCTTACTTATTATAATCAAAATGATTCCCGTTGGGCGGGACAGCTTTACGGCGATCAGGATCCACTCTCCGGATATGGCTGCGGACCGACTGTTCTCGCGATGTTGGTAAGCAGTTTTTCAGACCAGACCTACACACCTGCCGACATGGCGCAATGGGCGGCAGACAATCAATTTTGGTCCCCTGGATCCGGCACCCGTCACAACTTCATCCCTGACGGAGCTGCTGCTTTTGGCTTCAATGTCGTCCCTTTCCATAATTATACGGCAGAAGGAATCATCTCTGAGCTGTCCAGCGGTCATGTGCTTGTAGCCCTCTTGGGACCCGGATCTTTTACATCTACCGGCCATTTTATTATCATTGCCGATTACTGGACCGGAAACCAGGTGCGGATCGCGGATCCCGCCAATCTGGAAAACACTCAGACCCCATGGGAAATTGAAACTTTATTGAACGAGCTGAAATATAGCGCCAACAGCGGAGGTCCCGTCTGGAGCATATCGCCTAAATAACGCTTAAAAAGCAGAGCCAGCCATCTCATTTATAATGTGCCGCAGGTTCTGCTTTTTTATTTCTTCTTCAGTTTTAGCGGAAAGACTGGTAATAGGAATCTTTTCCAGCCATCCTGGAACTGATTACCCGGTCAAGTTCAATAGTCCGTTTTAGCACTTGAGCCGTCTGACCGCTGAGTTCCCGGATCTTCCGCCCTTCAAATTCATCGGAGGACGCAGCGCCCTCTCCCTTCAGCCAAGATTCCATCTCCTTCTTCTGTCCATCCTCGGCTGCCTGAAGGATGAGCTGCAGCTCCTCCTTCACTTCGCTTGCCTTTTCCATCTCTTCTCCCCGCATCTTGAGGAGCATCTGGGCAGATTCATTGTCATTTCTGGAACATGCGTCTCCAAGCTCCTTTGTCAGTCTCTCGATCTCCACCATATGCTTATAATTCTGTTGTACCCGTTTCAAAACTTCCGACAAAAGCTCTTTTCTGTCTGTCATGGAATCCCTGCCTCCTGCTTCTGGTTATATTGCAGCCGTCTTGTCAGCCTCCCGGAATGCATCCCGAAGCTCTATGATAAGGGGTTTCAGTTCCTGGACAACAGTCTTATTCCTTCCCATCTGCAGCCTGCCGATCTCATAGAGAAAAAATTCATACATTCTCCGCAGCTCATAGCTGATCTCATACTCCATGTTTAAAGTCCGATTAAGATACTGTACAATTTCTCTTGATCTCTCGACTGACTTTTCAAACAAATCATAGTCCTTATCTTCTAAAGCAATCTCCGCCCGGGTGATGCGTTTTACAAGCTCATCGTACAGAAGAAGAAGCATCTCCCCCCGGGTCATCGTATTTACAGACTGCATCTTGTACTGCTCATATCCGTTCTGATACATACCTTTTCACCTTTACCTTGAACTTCTCATCGCCGACAGGCGATTTTAATTCAGGTATCCCGAGCGCTTTTGCACAAGGGGTTACCTTGAACTTCTCATCGCCGATTAGGCGGTTTCTAGCCTCCGAATTGGCTGAGCCAGCTGGACTGATTATTCATCTGTGAGATCAATGTCTCAAGAGACGTAAATTGGGAGATATACCGGTCTCTTTCATTTTCCAGACGTGTCTGCAGCGTCTTAATCATCTTGTCAATCGATGAAATCTGATTATAGATTTCATTTTCCGTCAAGCTTAAGGGTGAGCTTGGAGTTCCTGCCTTGCGGACCAGGATACCCTTTGACTCACTGGATCCCAACGGGTTCGCATACTTATACATAACATCCTTCAGGTTGGTAGCCAGACCGTTGTAAGAGGCTGTACCGTCGGCGTTCGTACCTGCCGCCGATGTAAAGAGTTTCTCTACATTCTCCGGATCTGTCGCAAGCGCGGAACGAAGCTTTTCCTCATCCAGCTCGATCTTGCCATTATCAGAATAGCTGTCGGATGTTGAGATACCGATCTTACGGAATTCTTCCTGCAGACCGCCGCTTATTACAGTACGGAGCGAGTTACTCAGCATTCTTAGATCGCTGTCGCCGAACAGAAGACCTTTTTTCGCCTCTTCCTCGTAGTTCTTGATCTCATCCTCGCTCAGTTCCTTCTTCTGGTCGCTGGTGAGAGGATTATAATCCCTGTCATGCTTGGTGGTGAGTTCGGAATTCACCAATTCAACGATCGCGTTGTATTCCTCGACCATGGCTTTGATGTTGTCGACCACCTTGTCCGCGTCTACTGTCGCGGAAATCTCTACCGCCTCTGCTCCCTCGTCCCGAGAGCCATCCGCCTTATAGCCAAACTTTCCTTTCAGGCTGACCGTCAAACCGTCTACCTCAAAAGAATTGGAATCACGGGTCAGGGTGATCACGTCGTCGGAACCGTCATACTTGATCGCGATGACCGCGTCCTCGCCTTCCGCCGTAAGAGCCGTACTGCCAAAGCCGAACGCAGCGGCCACATCAGCATCTACCTCCACTTTCCCGCTGGCTCCGTTCTCCTTCGACGTGATGCTGAACTTATCCGTAGCGGATGAATACGACATGGTTATATTCGTATTTTCATTGATCTTATTCATCAGGGTGTTGAGTGTATCGTCCGCAGTGATCACGATCTCCTCAGCGCCATCTTTCTCCTTATCCGCAAGATTATTCTCTGTCGCAAGCTTACCGTCTTTTGTGACATAAAGCACGCCTGTACCGTCTGTCCCAATAATCTTATCCAGATTCAGACCTGATTCTTTAAGCTTTGCATCCAGATTCACCCGGTTGGACAGACCTTCGCTCATCTTGAGCACGCCCTTATCGCCAAGAAGTCCTCGATCCGCGCTTGTGATACTTAAAGTAGAACTTGGGTCGTCCTTGTTGTCCTTCGGATTCGTGGTCTTAAAGGTAAGTCTCTTCGCATCATCCCCAGTCGTTCCTACTGTTCCTACTTCAATCCTGCCTTTTCCAAAGGCTTTATCCAGTTGGCTCTGAAGCGTTGTTTTCAGCTTGGCAAAGTCCGTCGCGCCGTCAAGCTTGATCGTCTGGGACTTGCCGTTATAATTGAAGGTCATGGTCTTGCCGTCGACCATTTCCTCGAAGTTCTTCTTTGAAATAAGCCCTTTGTTCTCATCATTACTATTTTTATCCGCTAAAGTTCCTTCTGTCCCATATGTTCCGTCATCTTTTTCCTCAATCCCAAAATACTCAAGCGCAGATCCACCTGTAATTTCAAACTTATTACTGTCACTGCAGGAGAACTTGACTCCGCCCTCGCCTTCCTTGATCTCTACATTGATTGCTTTTGCCAGTTTACCCGTGGAGTCTTCATCTTCCAGAAGTTTCTTGATTGACGCCTCAATATTCTCTGCCGTATCATACTTCAGTTCTGTGCCGTCCGCCGCCTTATCGCTTAAGTAAATGCTGTAGCTTTCCGCGCCGTAATCGAACGAAATAGACTTCCCTACCAGGTTCTCCACCTCATAGATCTGTTCCTTTGTGTCATTAATTACTCCGCTCTTCATAACGTTGTTCTTGGAAACAGCGCCGGAAGTCAGCTTCGCCTTCTGCGCAAGCTGCTTTACTCCCAGAATAGAGAACGCGTCGCTGGACACTGCCCGTCCCGACACTGACACATACTTGCTGTTCGCGCCTGTCGTCGTAATCTTATTCCTTCCCCAGAAATTAGAGTTGAACAGGTTCGTCGACGCCGTGATCGATGAGGTATACTTATTCATAAAGGAAATCATCTTGCTGCTGATTCCGCGGATTGCCTCTTGCTTCCACTGGAGCTGGGTCTTTTTCTGCTGCTGCTTGGTAATCTTACTGCTGGTGCCGTAAGTCATCTGCTCGATCAATTCGTCTCTCTCAAGTCCACTGGCAAGCCCGCCGAAGCCCCTGATACTGCTGTTACCGATACTGCTGCTTGTTGTGCTTGATAAACTGCCTATTGCCATAGTAATCTTCCTTTCTTTGTGATATATGATGCATCGCTGCGAACAGTAACGGTCATAACGACGCATTTCTACAAATTTAAATTTATCCTGTACTTATTTATCGGCATATAGTATACTTTAAATAATAGCTGAATTTAGTTTTAATAACGAATGGAGGAATTATTTTGGCTACTATTATCGCACTTACCAATCAGAAAGGCGGCGTAGGCAAGACCACAACATCCAGCGCCCTCGCGTCTGGCTTAGCCTCTTTTTATAATAAAAGGGTACTGGCAGTCGACCTCGACCCACAAGGAAGCCTCGGATTCAGTCTCGGGCTTGATATAGAGAACGGACGCACGATTTATGACGTTATGCGCGGACAAGTTTCCATAGAGCAGGCCGTACAGCCGACGGACTATTGCGATGTTGTTACTTCCAATATTTTATTGAGCGGAGCTGAACTTGAGTTCACTTCCCATGACAGGAAGCTTCTTCTTAAGCAAGCGCTATCTCCGGTGGCGGCATCGTATGATTATGTCGTGATCGATACCCCGCCTGCTTTGAACCTGCTTACGGTGAACGCTTATGCCGCCGCCGACCATCTGATCATTCCGATGGCTCCGGAGATTTTAAGTCTCCTGGGGATTACACAGCTGAAAGAAACGATCGATTCTGTCCGCGAAGGCTTGAATCCAAGACTGAACGTCCTGGGGATTATCCTTACCAAGTTCAACCGCCGTACGCTTCTTGCCCGCGAGGTAAAGGAGATGGCTGAGAACGTGGCTTCCCAGATGGGAACCCGCGTGTTCGGCACCCAGATCCGTTCCAGCGTCTCTGTCGCGGAAGCCCCCGCCCATGGACTCAGCGTATTCGACTATTCGCCTAAATCGAATCCATCTTTGGATTATAAGGATTTTGTCGACGAGGTCCTGAATATGACGCAGAGCCACAAAGTAATGGGAGGTGCAGCGAATGGCTAGAAAGAGTAATAAGACGGCGCATGTGCTAAACTTAATTGCCGGACATGACGCGTCGAAGGACAATGCCGCAGAATCCCCGGCGGAGGAGGAGACTGTCGCACTTCCCGAGCCTGCCGTTTCTCAGGCAGATATACCTTCCGAGCCTGCGGCAGCGGCAGTACCTAATATAACCGCCCCAAGCGCCGCGTCCCAGAATGTTTCTGTCATCGATACGACTGAGGAAGATCCTGTCGCTGATCTGATACAGAAAAACCTGACGAATTCTTTTGAACAGCAGTTTAAGGGCGCAAAGACGCCTCCGCCGGCCGTCCCGCCCCAGTCTGCCGAGGTCATCTCCGAGATGAAGGAAGATCTCGACCGGAAGCTGGAACCTGAGCCAGAACCTGAGCCGGTCCCCGAACCGGTTACTGTACCGGAGCCGGAACCGGAACCTATTCCGGAGCCGGTTACTTCATCGGAGCCGGAACCGGAACCTGCGCCTCTTCCGGATCCTATCGTCATTCCGGAGACGGAACCCGAGCCCAAACATAAAGCGCCGCAGGAAGCACAGGTCCAGCAGCCGGAACCCGAGCCGGAGTCAGAACCGGATTTTGTTTATGTCAATGTGATGGAGCAAATTGTAAAAGATAAGATCATCTATTTTATGCGCCAGTTTGACGTATGTACCTGCGACCGCTGTGTGGCTGATACGATTGCCCTGACTATGAACGGTCTGCTTCCCAAATATATTGTGACAACGCCTGCGGCTGTTGATCCCCTTATCAGTTACTATACCAATCGTCTGATTTCCGACGTCACGGTAGAGGCTACCAAAGCATGCATGATCGTTAAAGATCATCCAAGACATTAATCAAAAAAGGAGCCGAACGGGAAATAGATGTATTTTCCGTTCGGCTCCTTTTTATGTATTTATTATCTTACGCCACGGCTGAAAACGGTGTCTTTGCACCTTCCTCCGTGTCAAAGCCAGCCGCTTCCTTTTTGGGAGCGGATGCTGTCGTTGTCCTGGTCGTACCTCCGGATACGTAGACTCTTCCGCATTCCGGGCAAATTCCCGTATGCATAGTGACACTCTGGCTCACAACCCGGCGGTCTTCCCGCTCTGCTTTTGCCCTTTCCCGCACAACATGCTCCATCTCATGTCCCCGCACTGCCGAGGCCGCCTGATCCGGTGAAATATGCGATGGCGTCTTATAAGACACTCCTGCATCGTCAGAGCCGTCTTGGTATTTCCTTTCTTCACAAGTCTGGCATTTACCTTCTTCCGCTGTTTCCTGTGCGCTCTGCGCTCCTTCCAGACCCTCCGCCTGCTCCTTGCCGGGGTCCGTATACTGGATACGCATACGCACCGCCAGCTCGGCAGGATCCATCCCTTTTCTCAGAAAAGGAATCGCACTGCTAATCCCGTTTGTACCGTCCGCATCCACCACGGAAACCGGACTTACCGGTTCCACAGGAGTTCCCGGCTCTGCCGCCCTTCCAATTCCAGGCATATAAACACCCGTTACGCCGGTTGTCCTGCCCGCTCCGGCTGTGTTCTGAACCCCTCCCGCCCTCTTAAGTTGGGCCGCGGCGCCCTGCATATTCTGAATTTGCCGAGTCCTTGTAAGGGACGCCGACGAGCGCACATAAGTAGGATACAGATTGACGTTAAAATATGTACTGGTTCCGGAAATACCGCTTATGCCCAACATACATTACACCTCTTCTTTACTCTCCACAACATTGTCCCAAATATCATTCACTTCTTCGACGCATTCCATATAGATCTGTGCCATTTCATTCGTATGAAGGCCCAATTCCTCAGCGATCGCCTTGCTTTCTTTCCATTCCGCCTTTTCATAATGGAGAATCAGCTGATAAAGCTTTCCTGTTTTTCCTTCTTTGGTTATCAACGCTTCCTTTACCTCTTCTACGATCGGGATTTCAGACAAAATTTCTTCTATCGGAGCGTCGATCATATATTCTAATGTCGAAAACATACCGAGAAGGTAAGCGTCGGAACTGTTGATCTCAAACTTCTTCAGTCTCTTAACCAGGGCCGCGGCAAAATTCGCACGCATAAAAGATGTTTTCAGAAGTTCCTCTGATGAATTATCATCATTCTTTTCAAAACTCAGGAGATATACCCACTGCTTTAACTGGCTGATACCTACGCGTACCAGAGCCTGCCGAACAGAAGTTGTTTCATGATGAACCGCAAAATATGCTGAATTTGCCATCTTAAGCAACGCATATGTGAGAGACGCGTCCCTGCTGACGATCTCCTCCAGTACTTCCACGTCCGGTTCTTCCTTCGTGATCTCCATAATCAGCTGATACAAATTCCCCTGCAGGAAATCCATCTTGCTGGTCTTCGTCTTCATTGCACTGGATATATAGTTGCCTTCCACATAATCCACCTTGAGTTCTTTCGCCATATCGTAAACTTCTTTGCTGTTTACACCTGTGGCAATAAACTCCTTCTGGAAACCATGCGCCATCTCCACAACGTTCGCCACAGAACGTCTCTGTGTTTCATTATTCAGCGTACTGGAAATATCTACTTTTATATAATCCACATATTCCAGCATGCTAAAATACTTTGGTGTAAACTGGAAATCATTGATTGCAAAATGATAGCCCTGTTCTCTATATTTGCTGATGAGGATCGTTGCAAGCGAATGAATCACAATATTGTCCTCGATCTGGATTACTACCTGGTCTTTATCAAAAATTTTAGGCGTATTCCGAAACAGCAAAGACGGGGTAAACGTCATAAAAGTCTTCTTTCCTTTAAAAATACGGTTAGAATTTTCTGACAAAAATGCAACGATCGCATTCGCCGCCACACTGTCCGAACTGGGATTATATAAACTATCCTCGTCCGCCTGGATCATAAGTTCATAGCCGACGATCAAATCCGTATGTATGTCTTTAATCGCCTGCCTTACCACACAATTATCCACGCCGTGCCTCCCTCTGCTCTATTAATTTATCCATGACCTGAACAAGACGTCCAATCTCTGGTTTCGACAACTGTTCATCTGCACCGAGCTGTTTGCCTTTGTGCCTCATTTCTTCATTAATCAATGAAGAGAAAATAATGACCGGTATATCCTTCATTACTTCGTCTTCTTTCACCAGCTTGGTGAGTCTGTGTCCGTCCATCTCCGGCATCTCAATATCTGTGATTAATAGCGCCGCCTTTTCATAGAAATCGGAGTCGTTCCTGATCTCACAAAGAAAATCCCATGCTTCCTTACCGTTGTTGAAATTCGTTACATTAGAATATCCCGCGCGCATTAAGGAGTCTTTGATCATCTTTGTCAGAAGAATGGAATCTTCTGCGAGGATAATGTGGTCATCCCTTTCCATACGGTCGCCTAACCTATCAATATCACTTACCTGGATACCGGTTTCCGGCGCAATCTCCGCAACAATCTTCTCAAAATCAAGAATCGTAACTAAATTGCCATTACACTGGGCAATACCGGTTGCAACTCCGTCCTCGCCATTGGTAAGAGCTTTATCCGGCTTCTGAATATCTTCCCACGAAATTCGGCTGATACCAACAACTGTATGTACACGGAAGGCAATGTTCATCTTATTGAAATTCGTGATAATAAACAAATCCCTGTCTTTTGCCTCGCCGCTCTGCCCTGTCAAATATTTCGGCAGATTAATTACCGTTAACAGAGTATCCCTGGGCTTAAAAATCCCTTCCACTGCATTGTGGGCATGGGGAATCGGCTTCACCTTGTCTGCCATCATGATCTCCCGCACTTTTGCCACATTGATTCCATACAGCTCGCCAAATATGGTAAACTGCATAATCTCAATCTCATTTGTTCCCGATTCCAATAAAATTTCAGTATCAGCCATAACCACACTCTCCTTTACCTTCTCTATCTATTTATCGACGCGGCGCCTTTTCCAGATAAGACCTAAAGGCTATGTTCCGCTTTTCCGGCCGACCGGATAAACACTTGTCCTGTCGATACATCCAGCAGCATAGTACGCGCATAATTCGCGCCGGTATCTTCGCCCGAAATACGAAGGCCTTCCGCCGTCAAAACTTTCTTTACTGTTTGGGCGTTTCTGATACCGATATTTCCCAGTCCTCCCGCGCCCTTCATCTCGAACATCTTTGCCCCGCCTGCAATCTTACATACAAGCCTTCCTCTTACCGCTCCAAATGCATAGAGCTTGCGGAGCGTGGCCTGGATGCCGGAATCTGCAAACTTAAGCACATTACTGTCGTTTGCCTGCCCCTTTTCCGGAAGCATAATATGAAGGAGCGCCCCTAATCTGATCATCGGGTCGTAAAACGATATCCCGATGCAGGATCCCAGCGCATAAGTGATCAGCACCCCTTCCTGTCTTGTGATTTTCATATCCGCGATCCCAACGGTTATTTTCTTAGTCATTGCTTAAATCAACTCCCAGCTTTTTCATAAGAACGTTTAATGATTGTACGTCAGGCAGAAGAAGCATCCTGCTGTCAAGCGCTTTCCCGTCTATTTTAAATTTTCCTGTTATCATCATGATTTTGTCTGAATGCTGCCCCATCATTGCAATCGGCATACTCATAATCCCGCCCAGCATATTTACGGCAAGCTGCGGAACCGACAGGTCTACATCTACGTTTGTAAGCGAAGACAATGCTGTCACATATGAAGAAATCACGATATTACCGATCTCTGTCAGGACAGAAGAGTCAATCTCGTCCAGAGCCAGGAAATCCGCGCCCTTCTTATTGACCATTCTCTGGAGAATCTCGTCGGCAAATTCCTTTTTAGAGATGAAGAGCATGATTCCTTCTATCTCTCCTGACATCTCCACCAGAATCGCCGCCACCAAATCCTCCGGATCACCGACAGAATCCAGGGCTTCATTAAATTCCAGTATCTCCACCTTGGGAATCTCCATATTGACCTTAGTATTCAGCATGCTGGATAAAGCTGTCGCTGCATTGCCGCCTCCGATACTCCCGATCTCCTTGAGAATATCGATCTCCATCTCATTTATTTCTTCATATCTTTTTATTGCCATATTTCCTCCTTATCGTCCATGCTTTGTGGACACATCATGTCAACGGTAAAAAGTATGCCCTAACCCAAAGAACGGCTACCGCTCTATTGTCTCAGTGAATTAATCGTACTCACGATCTCATCTGACGTGGTCACCATCTTAAGCGCAAGCGAATACGCCCTCTGCGCCTCGATCGTACGCGTGATCTCATCCGCCGTATCCACGTTAGACATTTCCAAACAATGGTCTTTTAGCTGCGCCCCGGGAATCAGGTAAGGATCGCCGTTTTTTGCAACTGGCGCAAACTCGTTGTTGCCTACACTGCGCATTCCGTCCAGTATATCAAAACCATAGACCCCGATCGT
>CAMNWW010000056.1 GCA_946566415.1 uncultured Lachnospiraceae bacterium
CCGCCGAATCGCTTGTCACGCTGCCCGCTGCGGCAATGGTAAGTACACACACTAAAGGAAGGGATTTTATTAGGGGAACCTTTTTTGTCCAGATATCCCACAGAGCATTTTCCGGGTTCGCCGCTCCGTGCGCGATTCCTTTCGCCGTATCAATGGCGCTTCCTCCGCCGATCCCAAGAATGAAATCAGCCCCAAAATCCAGAGCTTTTTTAACCCCTTCCTCCGCATGGGCAAGCCTGGGATTCGGCTGTACTCCGCCAAATTCTTCATATATAATATGTTCCTCCTTAAGCGACTCCTCCACCTCGTGCAGAAGCCCGCTCTTTACCACACTGCCTCCTCCATAGACAAGCAGCACCCTACTGCCTCCAAAACGTTTTACTTCTTTCCCTGTCTGTGACTGTACGCCTTTGCCGAACACGATCTCTGTCGGCGTATACTGAGTAAAATTTTGCATAATAGACCTCCATATTTAATTTTTATAGTTTCATTTGGAAAATGCGGCTGAACACCCATCTCAGGTTCTCCGCTGTGAAAAATCTATATCAGAAAAAGATGAAAAAAGATTTTCGTCCGCCGTTTCCGGAGAAAAGGAAGCATTTCCTCTCTTTCCGGAACACGGACAATGGCAATATACATTCACTATTCGTTTACATTCTTCTCACTACATCCAGATTTTTCCAGTCGTATTTCCGTTGATCACATAATATACCGCATAATCTTCCGGTTTTATATACAGTTCTATGGACTTAATGTCAGATACTTTATGCCTTGCCTTTGTCCATTCCTTTTTCACTGCTGCAATCATATCTTTCGTGTTAACTTCTTTCTCACCGTACTGCAGGACAACTTCTGTCTTGATCTCCTTTTTTGCCGTGGCTTTCTTCGCCGTCTCAACGACTTTCTTCGCCGCTCCCGGAGCCGCCTTCTTGACTTCCTCAGTAGCTTTTTTCGCCGTCTTCTTCACTTCCGCGGCCGTCTTTTCAGCCTTCTTCATGACCTTCGCTACTTTTTCCTCTGCTGTTTTCTTGAACTCCTCTGCTTTTTCCTCTGTTGTCTGCTCAACTTTTTCTGCCGTGTCTGCCGCCGCTTTTACTGTTTCTTCTGCCCTTTCCTCTGCTGCCTTTACCACCTCTTCTACTGCATTTGCGGCTTCGTTCTCATTCTTCTTCGTCGGTCTTCCTGACATCACGATATCCTCCTTGATTCAAAAGCAAATTGCATGTTGCCACTTGACAGACCAGGAAATATTTCCCTCTAGCCTGCTTCAAGCGCCATTATAACACATAATTTTCAAAATGTCACATGAAACACCTCTGTTCTTCTCTATTTTTCCTTTTTTAACGTAGAAATTTTTGTTGATTTCTATAGGAAAATTATGCAACTTGTGATATACTATAAATACTGTGAAGAAAGGAAGGTGTCCGTTATGTTTTTACTTATCGCTATCATAGCCATTGCTATTATCGCGGCTGTCGTAACTGCATCTGTTACTGCTGTTCTTGGCGGAGTTATCGGCGGCGAACTGGAAGATGAGGACGATTAAATTATCCTATATAAAAGCTTTTTCCTTGTCAGATGAGGCGTGCGCCCGCCAGGCGCACCACCACTAAAAAGGGGAAGGTCTTCTGTATAAAGAAGTCTTCCCTTATTTTCATTCCAGATCACTTTTTTATTCTTCTAAATCTTCAAATGTTTCTTTTAATTTATCCATGAATTTCTTTTTCTTCGTTTTCGATCTTTCGGCGTTTGAAAGATCCTGGTTCAATGTATTTCCTGAAAGCTCGTCGAAACGGCGGAGCGCTTCCTTTGCCTCCGCGCTTAGTTTCTCCGGGGTCTGGATGACCAGCGTCACATAATGGTCGCCGCGGACCTGCGGATTCCTCAGGGAAGGAACTCCTTTCCCCTTTAGGCGCACCTTCGTATCCGTCTTAGTTCCAGGTTTCACTGTATAAATGACCTCGCCGTCCACTGTTTTGATCCTCACATCCCCACCAAGCGCCGCCTGCGCAAAAGAAATCGGGGCTGTCGAGAAAATATGGACATCCTGTCTCTGGAAGATCGGGTGGCGCGAAACCGTAACTTCTACAAGAAGGTCGCCCCGCGGTCCTCCGTTCACTCCCGGTTCTCCCTTGTCACGAATCCGGACGCTCTGTCCATTATCGATTCCGGCCGGGATCGTCACTTTTATCTTCTTATGGCTGGAGACATATCCGCTCCCGCCGCAGTCCGGGCATTTTTCCCTTATTACCTTTCCGCTTCCATGACATTCCGGACAGGTCTGAACATTCTGCACGGTCCCGAAGAACGACTGGGATGTATAGACGATCTGCCCTCTTCCGCCGCACTTAGAGCAGGTCTCCGGGGAAGTTCCTGGTTTCGCCCCTGTCCCGTTACATTTGCCGCAGGGATCTTTCAGTACTACGTCTAATTCCTTTTCGCAGCCGAAGACCGCCTCTTCAAAGGTGATCCTGACTCCTTTACGGACATTCGCCCCTCTCGTGGGACCTGTATTGGCGCGTCCTCCCCTCCGTGACCCTCCGCCGAAAAAGTCGCCGAAAATGTCGCCAAAGATATCACTGAAATCTGCACTGCTGAAATCAAAGCCGCCGAATCCTCCGGCGCCGCCTGCGCCGCCCTCAAATGCGGCATGACCAAATTGATCGTACTGACGGCGTTTGTCCGGGTCGCTGAGCACCGCATACGCCTCGGAAGCTTCCTTAAATTTCTTTTCTGCCTCTGTGTCGCCGGGATTCATATCCGGATGGTATTTCTTCGCCAAAGCCCGGTATGCCTTTTTCAGGGCCGCGTCATCCGCATCCTTGGATACGCCCAGGACTTCATAGTAATCTCTTTTTGATTCTGCCATAATCCTACCTCACTTCTTATACTGCCGGACTTCTCCCTTTTCCGGTTGCCAAATCGCCTATCGGCGATGTATATTACAAGGAATCCCCTCGGGTGTCTGACGACACCCTCAGGATACCTGATTTCAATCGCCTATCGGCGATGTATATTACAAGGAAATCTGCAAGGCAGGTATTCCTGTCTTGCAGACCATTTTTTATAAAAACCCGCCGGACAATTAGACTTCTTTGTAGTCTCCGTCCACGACGTCGTCCGCACCGTATCCTTCCGGCGCCGGTCCTGCTTCCGGTGCAGGTCCTCCTTGCGCGCCTGCCGCCGCGCCGGCCTGCTCATACATCTTGGTGAACAGTTTCTGCGCACTCTCCATCAGCTTTTCTTTTGCCGCTTTCAGTTCCGCAACCTGCGCCTCAGAAATATTATCGGTATCTGCCTTTGCAACCAAATCTTTGAGCGCCTGCACATCGGCTTCTACTGCCGCCTTATCTGCCGCGTCAATCTTATCGCCTACGTCTTTGAGCGCTTTTTCTGTCTGGAATACCATCGCATCCGCATCGTTCTTCGCATCGATCGCTTCCTTACGTTTCTTATCCTGTGCTTCAAATTCTGCCGCTTCTTTCACAGCACGGTCGATATCCGCATCGGACATGTTAGAGCCAGCCGTGATGGTAATATGCTGTTCTTTGCCTGTTCCCAGATCTTTCGCTGACACGTTTACAATGCCGTTCGCATCAATGTCAAACGTAACTTCGATCTGCGGGATTCCGCGCGGCGCCGGCGGAATTCCATCCAAACGGAACTGCCCGAGGGATTTGTTGTCTCTTGCGAACTGTCTCTCGCCCTGTACAACATTGATATCTACTGCTGTCTGATTATCCGCCGCTGTAGAGAATATCTGGCTCTTCTTGGTCGGAATCGTCGTATTTCTCTCAATCAGCCTTGTTGCAACGCCGCCCATCGTCTCGATAGAGAGTGAAAGCGGTGTGACATCCAGAAGAAGGATATCGCCTGCTCCTGCGTCCCCTGCCAGCTTGCCGCCCTGTACGGAAGCGCCAAGCGCTACACACTCATCCGGGTTCAGGGATTTGCTCGGCTCTTTTCCTGTCAGACGTTTTACTTCCTCCTGTACAGCCGGAATACGGGTAGACCCGCCTACCAGAAGTACCTGCCCCAGCTCGGAAGCTGCGATTCCAGCGTCGGAGAGCGCACGTTTTACCGGCTCTGCCGTCTTATCAACCAGGTCACGGGTCAACTCGTCAAACTTCGCCCTTGTCAGATTCATATCAAAATGCTTCGGTCCTTCTGCCGTAGCTGTGATGAACGGAAGGTTAATATTGGTTGTGGTTGCGGAAGAAAGTTCTTTCTTCGCCTTCTCCGCCGCCTCTTTCAGCCTCTGGAGCGCCATCTTGTCTCCGGATAAGTCTACCCCTTCTTTGCCCTTGAAATCAGCCAGCATGTAATCGGTGATCTTCTGATCAAAATCATCTCCGCCCAAACGGTTATTCCCTGCTGTTGAAAGCACTTCGATGACGCCGTCGCCGATCTCAATGATAGAAACGTCAAATGTACCGCCGCCAAGGTCATATACCATGATCTTCTGCTCTTTCTCATTGTCAAGTCCATACGCAAGCGCCGCCGCCGTCGGCTCGTTAATGATACGCTTTACATCAAGTCCTGCGATCTTACCTGCATCTTTCGTTGCCTGACGCTGAGCGTCATTAAAATATGCCGGTACAGTGATGACCGCTTCCGTTACTTTCTCTCCCAGATAGCCTTCCGCGTCCGCTTTCAGCTTCTGAAGGATCATCGCGGAAATCTCCTGCGGAGAATATTTCTTTCCGTCGATATCCACCTTATGCTCTGTACCCATCTCTCTCTTGATAGAAGAAATCGTCTTTTCCGCGTTCGTGACCGCCTGACGCTTTGCCGGCTCTCCTACCAGACGCTCGCCTGTCTTGGTAAACGCTACGATGGAAGGTGTCGTCCTGGCCCCTTCTGTATTCGCAATTACGACCGGCTGGCCGCCTTCCATAACCGCAACACAACTGTTTGTTGTTCCCAAATCAATTCCTATGATTTTTCCCATTGTGAAAACCTCCTGTAAAATATTGAAAATTATTGTTTACTTATTTGTTATTTATATAGAGTATATTTATACTTTACAGTACAAAATATACCTTATTCCTCACATCGCCGAATAGGCGATTAAATTCAAGGATCCCGAATGCTCAGCATGAGGGGTACCTTATTACCCACATCGCCGCTAGGCGATTCCATTCACGAATCCCGAACGCCCTGCCTGAAGGATACTTTATTACTATTGCCGTCCTTTAATTTGCCACCTTCACCATACTATGACGCACAACCGCGTCCCGGTAGGTATATCCTTTCTGAAATTCCTCGGCAATTATGTTATCTCCAAGCTCCTCATCCTCTACGTGCATCACTGCATTATGCAGCTCTGGATCAAATTCTTTACCGACCGCCTCGATGGGTCTTACCTCCAGCCCTTCCAAAGTAGTCATTAGCTGCTTATAAATCTTATCCATACCTTGTACGAACGGATCTTCCTTATTCTCCTCTGTCACGGACTGTAATCCCCGTTCAAAATTATCAACAACGGGAAGAATCTTCTCAATTACGTCCTTCGCTCCGATCTCGTACATAGCGGACTTTTCTTTCTCCGTACGTTTCCTGTAATTATCAAATTCCGCCATCTGCCGTGTGAGTTTATCCGTCAAATCCGCAATCTGTTCATCCTTTTTATCTTTCTTATTCTTCTTTTCAAAAAACTTCTTTTTCTTCTCTTTTCCACCTTCTGCGGCGTCCCCGGATTCTGCCCCGTCTATCCCGCTTTCTTGTGTTTCTTTGGCGCCCTCTTCCTGAACTTCTTCCTCGCTTTCGGAAACGCTTTCTTCGCCGCCGCTTTCCTTCGCCTCTTTATCTGCTTCCTCAGCTTCTGCGGCTTTCTTCGCCTCTTCTACTGCCTCTTTTACCATTTCTTCCTGACTCATCTTTGTATCCAACGGCTCTGCCACCTTTCTTTATTATATCGGATGACCCTAGTCACCTCTGTGATAAATCTCGTCGAGTTCTGCCATCAATGTTTTCAATGTCTTCATGACATGTTCGTAATCCATCCGCTTCGGTCCGATAATTCCGATCGTCCCCTGCAGTCCTTCGCCCAGCTCGTATGTGGCGGTCACAACACTGCAGTCCTTCATGTTCTCCACTTTGGACTCATCTCCAATGTAGACTTGGATGCCCTTATTCTCCGAACTAGCCATAGTCTGTGATACCAGGGCCGCAAGCTGCTGCTTTTCTTCAAAAGCGCTGATAATCTCCTGTGCGCTCTGCGTATCCCTAAGCTCAGGATACTTGAAAATATTAGTGGCCCCGCTGGTATAAATCTCCATGCTGTCTCCAGGCTGAATCACGCTTGCCACAGCATCCATCACTTCACTCATCAGAGAGCCGCATGTTCCTGCCTGCTCTTTCAGCTTCGCCACCAAACCCAAATTGATTTCCTCAATCGGCATCCCGTTCAGCGTTGTGTTGAGAAGCATATTCATCTTCAGGAGTTCTTCATTCGTAAGCGGCTCCTCAGGAGTCAGGATTTGGTTCTTCACGATATTGCCTTCCATGACAATCACCACGATCAGCTGATCCTTATCCACCTGGGAAAGCTGGATAAACTTAAGCTTATTCCTGTTGTATACCGGGGAAGATACCATCGTCGCATAATTGGTATTGTTCGCAAGTACTTTGGCCGCCTGCTTCAATAGCTGCTCCATCTTATCCGCCTTCTCAAGCATCTGCTCCCGCATCTCTGTAACTTCTTGCTCTTTTTGGCTCATCAGCATATCCACATACCACCGGTAACCCTTATCTGATGGAATCCTTCCTGCCGATGTATGAGGCTGCATGATGTATCCAAGCTCTTCCAGATCCGCCATCTCATTCCGAATTGTAGCGGAACTTAAGTTCAGATCCGTATACTTGGAAATCGTCCTGGAACCGACCGGTTCGCCGGTCTCCAGATAATTCTTAATGATGGAATGAAGGATCTTCGTCTTCCGCTCATTAAGTTCCTGTATGGCTTCCATCTGCCTCCTCCTTTTATTAGCACTCGGTACTTTTGAGTGCTAACATTTTCTACGTTTATAAATGTATCACTTGAAAAGTGCTTTGTCAACCCACTTTATAATTATTTTATATATAAAAGGTTCCGAATGCGCATGTGGGCAGAGTAGCTGTGAATGGTAACTATAAGGGTAGCAGTTCGGCCATAAATGGAGCGCCCGATTATGAGCAAAAAAATCTGCTGTAACTATATAAGATACCAAGCCTAATTCCTGCCGCTAAGGGAAAGAAGGACCATTGTCCTTAACCCGTTTATTCCGTTTTCAACAGCAAGTTCTCCCTTCATTTCTTTCATAAAATAATCTGAAATATAGAGTCCCAAACCTGCGCCTTCTATATCTTTCGCATTACTTCCTCTTTTAAATTTTTCTTTCAAAAGAGGAAGCTCTTCTGTGCTTACTCCTCCTCCGGCATCTTCGATGACGACGGTAAGACAGTCCTTCTCCTTGTGCAGTTCCACCTCAATTTTTGTACCCGCGTATTTATAAGAATTGGCAAAAATATTATCGAACACCTGCTGAAGCCGCAGTCTGTCGGCATATACCATGCACATGGGAATATCGGGAATCACAGAGCGGCAAAGATAATCAGAACTTTCTAGCAAGCCTTTTAGTTCTGTGCTTTCTATATCTTCCGGCGTTACAGAAAGCTGCTTTAGTTCCTCAAGCGTCGCTGTAAACAGATTGGTAATAAGAGTATTAATCTGATCCGCCTTACGAATGATCTGAGAGTAATTATCCTTTATTTTCTTGTTGTCAGTCAAAGCCGCCCCTACTTCGGAAGCGGCTTTGATACTTGCGACCGGCGTCTTGATATCATGGGAAAGCTTGGCGACAAGCTCCTTTTTATCTGCCTGCGCCTCAGCCTCAGCTCTTCTGGCTGCTTTCAGTTCAGAACGCATGATATCAAAGCTTTCTGTAAACGCTCCGAAAATGTTCCGTTTGTCCATTTCCAAGGGGACGTCTAAGTTTCCCCCTGCAATACGTTCTGCAAATCCCTTTAATTTTTGAAACGGCTTTATAACAATCTTGTTCAGATACGCGGCATATCCAATACAAACCAGAAACTGTGCCAATGCGGCGGCCGCCAAAATCATAATGATCCTCTTTTCCTGCCGCCGAAAAACTTGGGCGCTGCTATTTTGAATGAGAACTTTTCCTACAATCTGTCCCTTCACTTTAATATCGAGTATTGTATCTCTATGTGCAACCGCCTCATGAATGCTCTCACTTAAACCTGATTTCGTTTTAAATAGGAGTATCCCGTTCATATCCAGCACGACATAATCAAGGCCTGCAAAATTTTGATGCTCATTGAACTTGTTCCAGTCAGCCTGCACCGACTGTACCACCTCGTTTACCAGAACAGTATCCTGCCCCTCCTCGGTATCTTGAAAATAAAAAAGGGTGAGCGCAGCAATCTCTATCAGAAGCGTCACCAGCAAAATAATTATAAAAATCCGTTTTTTCATTGCCTTCCTCCGCTGAACCGGTAGCCGTCGCCCCAGACAGTCATAATATACTCCGGTCTCCCGGGATCCTTCTCAATCGCTTCACGGATTTTGCGGATGTGTACGTTCAATGTCCCATCTCCCGTAAATTTATCCTCCCACACTTTTTCAAAAAGTTCCTGTTTTGAAACCACCCTGTTTTCGTTTTTAATAAGATAAGATAGAAGTTTAAATTCCAGAGATGTCAGTCTGACAGTATTCCCCTGCACAGATACCCTCTTTGCGTTAAAGTCGACCCTCAGCCTTCCATCAGAGTATTCTGTATCCGTTCCCCCGCCCAGACGCCGCAGCACTGCTTTTACCTTCGCCAGAAGAACACCGAGCGAATACGGTTTCTGGATATAGTCGTCGCCGCCAATATTAAGGGCAATGATCTTATCATCGTCGCTCGTCCTGGCAGAAATGAACAAAATCGGGATTTTTGTTTTCTCACGAAGCTCTCTGCAAAGCGTGAACCCGCTGCCATCCCCCAGATTAATATCGAGCAGCAAAAGTTTTGCCGTATTTTCATCAAAAAATTTCCGGCAGTCTGAAGCACAGTAGGCAGCCGCCGTTTTCACACCGAATAAATTAAAATACTCTGCCGTGCTGTCCGCCAGGAGTTCTTCATCATCTATAATCAAACAATCATATTCCATTCTTTCTCTCCATCTTCTCGGCCGTCCGGACGCCGAACATCTACACCTTCATATTACCTCATGAATTTGACCGTTGTTCAGACACTTGTCTTTGTCGGTTTACCCGAAACAAAACCGCGGCCCCTGCGATAATGAGGACCGAAATAAACTGGGAGGTTGAAAGCCCCATGATTCCGCCCCTGTCGTCCGCCCGCAAAAATTCAATCAGAAATCGTCCTACGCCATAAAGCGCCATATACAGCGCCCCTATATTACCTGTACATTTATTTCTCTTGTGATACCAGAGCAAGATTCCCATAATCAAGAAATCCCCCGCCGAGGAGAAAAGCTGGGTAGGAAGGAGCTTTACCCCGGCCGGGGCCATACATCCCTCCGGGAATACCACCCCCAGAAACGAGTCCGTTTCTCTTCCGTAACAACACCCGGCAAGAAAGCACCCTATTCTTCCCACTCCCTGCGCCAGGGCGATAGAGGGCGCCGCCAGATCAAAGTATTCCAGAAAGTTCAAATGTTTGATACGGCAATAAATAATCGCCGCCAGAACACCGGTAATGATGCCGCCGTACACTACAAACCCCTCTGACCCTAACACATTCCCAGGGTTTTTGATAAATTCTTTCCATTCTACGATTACATATAAAAGCTTCGCGCCCAAAAATCCGCTGGCTACGCCCCAAAGCGCAATATCTATAATTGCCTCCGGGTCCAAAGAATATCTTTTCGCCCGGTATGCCGCCATCATAATACAAAGAAGGATCCCGACCGCAATCATCAGCCCATAACCATGTATCGTAATCCTCCCTATTGAAATAATGTCCATCTTCATCTATATCTGTTTCCTTTCCACTTAATTTCCATCGCCGGATAGGCGATTCAATTCAGGGATCCCGAGCGCGCTCTGCGAGGGAATCCGCTTAACTCCCATTTTAACCACTTATACCACATCTTTGTAACTTTTTCAATTAATTCCAAATATCTGGTGGGTTTTTTGTTATAATTGTGTATAATATAGCTAGAGATATCTTGTATCTCTGCATATTGTTCTTTCGCACTTGCATAAGTGTTTTTTGGTCGACAAGACCACATACGAAAGGATAACTTGACCGACGAGGTCTCTCTGGCAAGCCAGAGTAGGGTATGGTTTGCACCATACCCTTTTTACCTTTTATAAGGAGCGTCACTATATTGAAAGAATATCTGAAAGCACAGAACAAAATAAATGAAACAATCCTCGGTAATGCATATAATTCTGATGAACTTGACCGCTTTTCTAAATCCGATTACCGATGGGCTCTCAACAAAACCAAAGCTTTCCAGCACAGAACTGTAAAAAAATGAGAAATATATCAGTTTGAATTTGGAAAAAATTATCTTCCCGAAATGTCTTATGAACATAGAGGACTTATAATCGGTGTAAAACAGAAACTACTTTATGTTCTCCCTATTTTTTCCTAT
>CAMNWW010000057.1 GCA_946566415.1 uncultured Lachnospiraceae bacterium
ATGATATATATTGACCTTTTTTGGGGTTTTCTCCGGGTAGGCTGTTTTGCTTTCGGAGGTGCATACGGTGCGATCCCTCTAATCCGTGAAGTTGTTTTTTCCTATGGCTGGATCAACGAAGAAGGTCTTACTCAGATGATCGCGGTCAGTGAAAGCACTCCTGGACCTATCATGGTAAACCTTGCTACATATATCGGAAGCAGCCAGGCCGGAATCCCCGGCGCCATGCTCGCCACCTTTGCCGTCCTGCTTCCCTCCTTTTTCATTACGCTTCTTGTCATGGCGGCGTTAAAGACATTCCTGGAAAAACCTTATATCCAGGCTGTTCTGCGCGGTGTGAAGCCTGCTATCACAGGTCTTATCTTTACGACCGGAATTTCCGTACTTTTACAAGGCTGTTTAACCTTTAAAAAGTCCCGCCCATTCCATATACGCGCTGTAGCCATTGCCGTTATTCTTGCCGCCGTCATGTTTGGATCTCAGCCTTTGATAAAAAGGAAAGTGTCGCCCATTGCGCTGATCCTTCTGTCTGCATGCCTTGGAATCGTTTTCTACTCATTTTGAAGAGATTTGCTTACAATCATTTCCGATAGATACTTTTTTATCTGTGCAAGCTCCTTACCTCCTTCTTCCCTTGGGCGGCGCACCACGACAAGAATTGCTTTCGACTCTTTTGCCGCTTGCATTTTTTCACCGAATCCGCCTGCTTTTCCGGATTCTTTTGTCACAAAATACCCCGCTTTAGCATAATTCAGCATTTCCCTGTTCATCTCTTTTGTGAAAGGTCCTTGCATAGCGATCAAATGCCTGCCCTCAAACCCCAGACGGGTGCACTCCTCCACAGCATCTCGGGAAGGCAGAACTCTTGCAAAGCAGCGTTCCTTCCAGTCAGGGAGTTCCGTATACCGATACAGTTCCTTGCTCCCTGTCGCGATCAAAATATTTCCCTTTGTCCCCATTAAGTATTCTGCCGCCTGTGCCACAGAATCCACCCATACTACGCCGTCCTGCGCTCTGTCCGGCTCTTTCGTCTGCTCTCGCAGGCATCGAAGATAAGGTATCTTTGCTTCCTGACAGGCGCCGCGGATGTTTTCTGTTACAGCCACTGCAAAAGGATGCGTAGCATCCACCACAATCTCAATTCTTTTCTCGCAGATGAGCGCTTCGATCTCCTCCCTTTCCAGGCGCCCCGGTATCACTTCCGTGTTCTCCTGTTCCCTGATGCAGGCTTTTCCATACTCTGTCGCTGTACACGCCGTTACCCGGACTTCATAATCGTTCAGATATTCTATTAGTTCTCTTCCCTCTGTCGTGCCCGCAAAAATCAATATTCGCTGTACTTTTCTTTTCACTTGCCGCTCCCCCCTTTGCTTAGAATGTGATCGTTTTCCCGGTGAGCGCCGCTGCAAACGTCACTCTTCCTCTGCATGTCTTCGGGAGCAGCAGTTCACCGTCCGGACAGAATCGTTTTACCGCACGCTCGCAGACATTGTCCACCCCGGTAATCTGTTCCACAAAATCAGAATGAATGCTGACTTCTTCCACCTCTTCCAGCTCTTCTGCGGAAAATGTAAAAAATGAAGCGCCGTATTCTTTCGCTGCTTCCAGGATGCCCGCCTCATTTTTTTTCAAATCTATGCTCACAAAAGCCTGGATTCTTCGTCTATCAATGCAAAGCTCCTCCAAAATTTTTTTCAGCTCTTCTTCTATTCTTTCTTTGGACGTCCCTTTTCTGCACCCGATTCCAATTACTATGTCCTGTGAAACCAATCCCAGACATACATTGTCCGAACTCTCCCCGTCTTCCTGTGCTCCTTTGCAAAAAGCTTCCTCTCCGTCGATTACTACTTTATAATCAAATTTCTCCAGCTCTTCTCTTCTTCCGCAGACATACACATTCTCCGGCGTTGTTCCGAGGACAGGTCTTCTGCTGTATAATCCGATTATCTTTCCTTCCAGTACTGCGGCTGATATTTGTTTCGCTGCATTGCGGTCCTGTATCCTCAAATGGTTTTTCGCCGCAAACAGATCGACCGCAAATTTCCCCTGTACATCCGTGGCCGCCGTCAAAACCAACGTCCCTCTTGTCATTTCGGCTACGTTTTTAGCCAGAACCGCCGCCCCGCCCAAATGTCCGGAGAGCAGAGGGATCACAAATCTTCCCTCTTCATCCACCACCACCACTGCGGAATCTGTGTACTTGTCCTTGATCCACGGCGCGACCATTCTCACCGCAATTCCCACAGCGCCGATAAAAATCAATGCGCTGCCGCCCCAAATACTTCCGATCTCCTGCTGAATCCGTTCTCCTGCCGGCCTTAATCCGAACTTTTCAGCAAACCGCTGTATGGCATATCCTTCACACGATACCCCGGCGCCCACAAATGCATCCTTCAGTTCTCGGTTCAGCCGACTGCCCTTTTCTGTAAAACTGTAGATTCTGATATCCATACCTCTGCACTCCTTCGCTTTGCTGCACTCAAAAGCCTTCGCCTTTCTCGTTCATAGGCTTTCGCCTTCTCTTCCCCGTGCTGAACTCGAAAGTCTTCGCCTTTCTCGTTCACGGGCTTTCGCCCTATGAAAACAGTGTCCGCCAAATCCGCCTGTAAACAGGCGATTTGTCATCCCCTGTTTTCGCACTGCTCATTGCTTTCGTGGACATTATACTCTGCTTTTGGTTTTATGTATACTTTTTATTTTTTTCCGTATACTGATTAAGTAATTATTTTATTATTAATTAACGGAGAATCGATTCATGAACAAAAAACTTTTATTCTACACCATTGGGGGTGTTATTTTTGCCTCCGCCTCTGGATTTTTACTCCACTTCGCCTACGAATATAGTAGGAAAAATCCTATTGTCGCCATGTTTTCCCCTGTTAATGAATCTGTCTGGGAACACATGAAGCTTGTATTCTTCCCTTCCCTTCTTTATTATCTGGCAGGCTGGGGTTTCTTTTTCCGATCTTTTCCAGCCTTTTTTCGTTCCGGCCTGGCAGGTACACTGACCGGAACCTTGGCTGTTCCTGTCATTTTTTATGCCTACAGCGGCATGATCGGGAAACACTTTCTCGCACTTGACCTTCTGACCTTTTTCCTATGCGTTATTATTACATTTTCTCTCAGCTATCAGCTGACCATCCAAAACACACGAGTTATTCCCACTCCCCTTCTGGTATTTCTGGTAGTCCTTCTAATGGTATGTTTTTTTATCTTTACTTACTCTCCTCCCGATATCGCTCTCTTTCTTGATCCTGCCTCGGAGTAGAATATAAAAATCAATCAAATTGTTACATCGAATTTTGTCGAATTTCATCGAAAATCACCTTTTTTCTATATTTTCAGGTATTGTTATAGTTGGTATCTCAGTAAGGCCATGATCAAGGAGGACATAGTAATGGAAGCAATAGCATTGCTTAGGACACTTGGTATGAGGCCCACCTACTCAGGTTATAATTACCTGGCGCATGCGATTACACTTGTATCAAAAGACCGGTCCTATCTAAAAAGTGTAACAAAAAATCTTTACACCGTAATAGGAAATGAATATGGTGTCACTAATGTCTGTGTGGAGGCTGCCCTGCGCACACTTATCACCAATTACTGGAACCAGCATGCTGATACGATTCTTACTTCACTGCTCGGCTACCCCTTATATGATAAACCTACTTCCAGCGAACTCATCGCTATCTTGTCTGACTATCTTCGTGAACAACGGAGCGTTTCATTCCGTTAGGTCTAAAATAGGGCGGCTCCCGACAGGATACCGCCCTCGCCTTCTATAGGATTCTTTTTATCTATTCTTTTCCTTTGATCATCCCGCATGCGATTTTCTCCCCACTGTCCCCGGACGGCTGTGAATGAAAATCGTCCGCCATACTATGGATCACAACCGTCCTTCCGACAGCTTCCTCCGGATAAAACCGGTCCGTATAAAAAATCGACAGTGCGTACCCCTCATTCTCCATCAATGGAGGTAAATCTCCCGCATGCTCCGGATGTTCGCATCCATTTGGATTCCAGTGGCTTTTTGTATCTGCAAAAGGCTCGTTCTCATTTCCACTGCATGTGCTTCCTTCGTGAATATGGAAACCAAAAAACTTTTCACCACAGGGCTTCTCCCCCTTTGGCAGACCGGAAACTGTAGCGATGACCAGCGTCCCCCGCCAGAGCGGATAAAACATGATCTCTCCCTGAATCCCCGGATAAGACGGCGCTCCCTGCACCTTAGCCCAAGCTTCCGGCTCCTGTTTCAATAAGATAACAATAGATTCATTCAGCACTTTGTTCATTCTTATTTACACCCGCACGCTCCGTTTTTGTCAAATTCTGGGTTAAACGCATAGTAGTTCTTGCTGTCCAAGTTCTCCTGGACGATTCTCAAGGATTCACCGAACCTCTGGTAATGGACAATCTCCCGTTCCCGCAGGAAGCGGATCGGGTCGCATACCTCCGGATCTTTCACCAGACGGAGGATATTATCATAAGTTGTACGGGCCTTCTGCTCTGCAGCCATATCTTCATGCAAATCTGTAATCGGATCCCCTTTTGACTGGAAATATGTTGCGGTCCAAGGTGTGCCGCCCGCAGATTGCGGCCATAATGCCAGCGTATGGTCCACATAGTATTTGTCAAATCCCGACGCTTTGAGTTCTTCCGGGGTCAGATTCCTGGTAAGCTGATAAACAATCGCACAGATCATTTCCATATGCGCCAGCTCTTCTGTACCTACTGAAGCATCGGAAATGTTCCCATTCACCGTGTCCTTCCACATGAACTGTCGCGAAATTTTAAATAAGATTTGGTTTTAAGATGACAATTCAACTGTTCTGTGCTATACTTTCTTAATAAACAAAGGATGCCTCTGTATTACAAAGGCCTCCTATATTTCATTAAAGGAAAGGATTGATGTAATTATGGGAAATTTTAGTGGAAAGACAGTCATCATTACAGGAGCAGGAAGGGCAGTCCTCAGCGACGGAAGATGTGGTTCGATCGGGTACGGAATCGCAACAGCTTACGCAAAGGAAGGCGCAAACCTGGTCATCACTGGACGTAATGTCAAAAAACTGGATGCTGCAAAGCAGGAACTCGAAGAAAAATACGGCGTAAAAGTCCTCTGCATACAAGCGGATGTATCCGCAGGCTCAGACAATAAAGCCGTAGTAGAAAATGTAGTAAAACAGACCGTTGATACTTTTGGCGGAATCGACGTATTGATCAATAACGCACAGGCTTCTGCTTCGGGAGTAACCTTAGCGGACCATACGACAGAGCAATTCGACCTTGCAGTGTATTCTGGCCTGTACGCCGCTTTCTACTATATGCAGGCATGCTATCCGTACTTGGCTAAGAGTAAAGGTTCTGTAATTAACTTTGCATCCGGCGCCGGATTATTCGGCAATTTCGGACAATGCGCTTATGCTGCCGCTAAAGAAGGAATCCGCGGCCTTTCCCGTGTTGCGGCGACCGAATGGGGCAAAGACGGCATTAATGTTAACGTTGTCTGCCCGCTGGCATGGACGGCTCAGCTAGAGCAGTTTAAAAACGCGTATCCGGAAGCATATGAGAAAAATGTTCATATACCTCCTATGGGGCATCTGGGAGATTCCGAACTGGAGATCGGCCGTGTATGCGTACAGCTTGCTTCCCCAGATTTCAAATTCATGACAGGAGAAACTCTTACTCTGGAAGGCGGACTGGGACTCAGACCATAATTATGCTGTGAATAGCATTATATGATGTGAGTATCAAAAGATGCCTTGCGGATTGTTCCGCGCTTTGCGCTCCCACAATCCTGCCCAATATTCGGATATCGTGGAGCATACGCCCCACTTTTATCCTCATATCGGGGCGGGTCCCAAGGTCATTCATCCACCCTCGTGCAAGCACGATGTGGATTCAGACCTTTTGACTCTGGCATCATTATATTTAAGTCAAAGAATATTTTAACTTTGGTATTACGAAATGACGCTCGCTGTATTGGCGGGCGTTATTTTCTGACGCTTTCTTGTTATATCGTACATCCCCTTGCGAATACATTATCCTTGTAAATACACAATACGAGGTGACCGCATGTGAAATTTCGTGAATTTATTTACACAGGAGAACCTGTTCCTCAAATCACAGAAACAGAACATTTGGCATTTTACCTGCTGTTTCAAAAGGCGCTCCTTGCCGCCTTAAATCAGCGAGGTCTTCTGACACACTTTGAATATGACCTTTGTCATAAAGAGGCCGAAAAGCACTGCAAAATCTATACTTAAATATAGGGGTGATATTATGTCGGTCGGCAAATATGAGCGTCTGAACCAGGAGAACAACTTACAAAATACCCGAAAAAAAGTCGCCGCTTACTGCCGGGTTTCCACAGATAGAGAAGACCAGGCAAACTCGTTTGAGAGCCAGCAGCGGTATTTCAAACAATATATCGAACACCGCCCTGATTGGGAACTTTACCAGATTTTTGCCGATGAAGGTATCTCCGGCACGAACACAAAAAAGCGCAAAGAATTTAACCATATGATAGAATGTGCTAAAAGCGGCGACTTTGACTTAATCGTCACAAAAGAAATTTCTCGTTTTGCAAGAAATACTCTCGACAGTATATTCTATACCCGTGAACTTAAAAGACATGGGGTAGGCGTAATCTTTTTGAACGATAATATTAACACTTTGGACGGCGACGCCGAACTCCGCCTTGCTATCATGTCTTCCATTGCACAAGAAGAAAGCCGCAGGACTTCTGAACGGGTAAAATGGGGACAAAAACGCCGGATGGAACAAGGGGTTGTGTTCGGACGAAGCCTTCTCGGCTATGATGTGAAAGACGGAAAAATGTATATCAACGAAGAAGGGGCTAAAATTGTCCGTCTCATCTTTCATAAATTTGTCAATGAAAGAAAAGGCACCTTTGTTATTGCCCGGGAACTCCTGGAGGAAGGTATTCCTCCCCTGCGCGCAAAAGAATGGCATAATACAGTCGTCTTACGTATTCTCCGGAACGAAAAATACTGCGGTGATCTGGTACAGCAAAAAACATATACGCCGGATTTTCTTTCTCACGACAAAAAAACAAATCTTGGACAGGAAGAATTTATCATCATCAAAGACCATCACGAACCTATCATTTCCCGAGAACTATTTGATAAAGCCAAAAATCTTCTGGATGAAAAAGCCGGCTCCCAAGATGGAAAAACCAAGCACAGCCGCCGCCATCCTTTCTCCGGAAAACTCAAATGCGGCATATGCGGCGCAAGTTACGTCGCCAGATATAAGACACGAAAGGACAAAAGCCTCTATAAATCATGGCGCTGTTTTGAAGGGGTTAAGCATGGCCGGCCTCATGCCAACGGATTAGGGGTACAAATCGGCTGTTCTGGAAAAAGCATCTGTAATGATGACGTTGTTCGTCTAATGAACCTTGTCTTTCTCCAGCTCCCGATCGACCGTCCGAAAATATCATCCTCTTTGATCCGCATGATCCAAAAGACCCTGGGCATCCCTCAAGCAGACAGGCAGAGCAAGAAAATTGCTGAAATTAAAAATATGGTTGACAAACTGATATCCGGCATTGAATATGAAGAGATTTTTTACGCACTTCTTCTCGATAAAATGGTTGTATATGATGATAAGCATATCGATGTGTACCTGAATCTCCTCCCCTATAAATGGAGCTTCACCGCCAATAAACTTCCACGGTTATAAGGAACATTTCCTATGCTTCTGTACCTATATCGGTCAGGATCCCTGTAACCTCCTTATAAGGCATTGTATACCGCTGTGACAAATAACGCATGGACGCCGCCAGTTCCCCGTCCGGTCCTCCAAACTGACTAATGATAACCTGCGCCATTTTGGGGTTTGTCTGGCTGATCTTTACCGGATACTGTAAACGTTTCTCATAATTCCACATACTCTAGCACCATCCTTCCTGCCACGGCCATGGCTCATTAATCCAGTTCCATCTGTCTGTGCAGGAAGCAACTGTCGTATCTATTGTCAGCGGCCCATAATATTTGGCGTACTCCCTAAGCGCCTGGTTCCTCATTTTACTGTATTCGTGAAAATATTCCAGCGCCGCGCTGTCGCAGGGATGCGTATCCAAATAGAGTTTTACATCGTCTACAGCAAAGCTCACTCTATTGATCAGTTGAATCAAATCTCTGCGGCAAGGTTTTTCATTATTCATCTCACTCATTGATTACAGCCTCCCATCCCGCAAAATGGTTTATCAAGCGCTTCAAATATGGTCCCCCGGCAAAATGCTTTTTCTACGTCATAGATGCATTTCCAGTTTTGCCAAGGCACATAGGCCATTGCAAGCGCCATGCCTTCCAGTGCGTCGTCCCTGTCGCAGCAGGGCGATGTCTCGCTATAAGACGGATAAGGCATGGGAGTTGGTACATTGCCGCAATGATTTCTGCCGCTTCGTCCACAGTTCCCACGCCTCATATAATCGTTAGTATTATTACGATAATTCTGCATGAGTAATAGCCCCTTTCTTAAACCTTTGCAATATTATCATATGGCTATTACTCCAAAATGGTGCTTAAGATTTCCTGCTCAGCTTTATTTCAACCTTCTCCTCTGAGTACTCGCCGTTCTTTTCCGGTATCTCGACGGTCAAGGTCACAGTCTCGCCCGCTTTATAATAACTAAGCTGCTCCTGGAGCGCATCCATCCCGTTGATGGAACTTCCTTCAAACTTTGTAATAATCATTCCCTTCGTAAGACCAGCGTCCTCTGCCCCGCTTCCCTCTGTTACTTCTGAAATATACACGCCGATCGGCATATTATACATCTTTGCGCTTTCTGAAGTAACGTCGTATCCACGGATGCCTAAGATTCCTCTTTCATCCTCTGCCACTCTCGAACGTGTCTCCCGGTTCATGAGCGCCTGAATGATCTCGCCCGCATCTGAAATCGGAATAGCGAATCCCATGCCTTCCACTGCCGAATTATTAATCTTCGCGGAATTAATTCCTATGACCTCGCCGCTTGCGTTCAATAATGCTCCGCCGCTGTTACCAGGGTTGATCGCCGCATCGGTCTGGATATACACGCCGTCAAAGCCGTCGATCGAACGTGCCGTCGCACTGATAATGCCGGAAGTGACAGACTGTCCGTATCCCAGAGCATTTCCGATTGCGATGGCAGGTTCCCCGACTTTAAGCGAATCAGAATCTCCTAATGTCGCCACTTTAATATTCTCCATCGTCTCCTCAGGAATATCCTTAAGAGGCACCGCTACCACGGCAAGATCCCTTGTCGAGTCGGTTCCCTTTACCTGCGCCTCCACACTCTGCTCATCATGAAAAGTGACCGTAAGCGTCTTATTCCCCTCTACCACATGGTTGTTTGTCACAATCAGAAGTTCGGAGTCATTCTGGCTGATGATAATACCGGACCCTACGCTCTCGCTCTCCTGCTGGCTAATTCCACCAAAAAAACTCTGAACCTGCTGAATGCTCATGTTCGTGATAGAGACGATCGAAGGAATGGTGTTGTCCACGATCTCCGAAACATCCGACGTAATCGTACTTTTCGCTGTTGTGAGCTGCGCGTTCGATACTTTCTTCGTTCCCTCCGTGCTGTCCGTCTTTTCATTCCTCTCTGTTCCCAGAATCCTGGCAGTCACATAGCTGGTGGCCTGGAACGTCACCCCTCCGACTAAGCCAAACATCACAGCAAGGCTTAAAACTACCATAAACTTCCGAAAACCTTTATTCTTCGGCTTTTGCTGATTCGGAGCGTCCCCGCCGGCGCTTCCCATACTTCTGTCTTCCGGTCTATAAAAATTATATTGGTTATCCATAACACAAACTCCTTTCTTATTTCCTTATCTGAGAAGAAGTTTACCTCGTATTTGTGATAAAAATGTGATAAATAGGTTAAAAATAATTGAAAAGTTTATTCAACCGTCACCGATTTCGCCAGATTTCTCGGCTTATCCACGTCACAGCCTCTTCCTATCGCGACATAATATCCAAATAACTGCAGCGGAATGATCGCCAGTGAATTTGTAAAATAAGGATTCGTCTGCGGAATATACACCACGTAATCCGCCGCTTTCTCCACCTCCGTATTCTCCGCGTTCGTGACAGCCATCACAAAGGCCCCGCGGGTTTTTACTTCAACCATATTGCTGATCATCTTCTTATATAGTTCCTTCTGCGTCAAGACGGCGGATACCAGCGTCCCCTCCTCAATGAGCGAGATCGTTCCATGCTTTAGTTCCCCGGCGGCATACGCTTCGGAATGAATATAAGAAATTTCCTTAAGCTTCAAAGACCCTTCCAGCGAAATTGCATAATCTATCCCCCGTCCGATAAAAAAGATATCCTTTGCCGCCAGATAGCGGTTGGCAAATTTCTGGATCCTCTGCTTGTTGTTCAGAAGCATCTCCACCTGTGCAGGCAGCTTCCTGAGATCCATCAGCATTCTTCCAAGCTCAGCGTCGCT
>CAMNWW010000058.1 GCA_946566415.1 uncultured Lachnospiraceae bacterium
ACGATGACATGTGGGTATTTCTGGATGATAGACTGGTTTGCGATATCGGTGGTGTGCATTCTTCTGTAGGCGAATATGTGGATCTTTGGGACTACATTCAGAAGGAAGACAGAAAGAACCCGGATGGAGAGAAGACTTATAAATTAACCTTTTTCTATACAGAGCGAGGCGCTTCAGGTTCTACCTGCTGGATACATTTCACCCTGCCTAAAGTGACGGGCGGCGGTACGGAGACAGAAGATAATTTGTGTGAACTGAAGATTCAGAAACTCGTACAAAAAATAGAAGAGGGAGATAAAAAGCCTTATGATAATGGCGGAGACTTTGAGTTCAAAGTCCAGCTTAAAACAGAGGACGGCAGGCTTTTGCCAGACGATTATTCCTACACGAAGTTTAATAAAGACGGATCGGAAGCGGAGAAAGACATCATACTTCATAGTGGTAGCGGTTTTACATTAGGAAATGGAGAATATGTTGTCATAAAAAATTTACCGCCGAATGTACAATATGATATTAAAGAAATAGGCAAGGAATTGCGGCGTGCGCAATATGGAGGAATCTATTACGCCTGTGCGACAGATATATCGGGAAAGAGTTATGCGAAAAATAGTACGCCCCCGATTGATAACAATTTGGCATTCACTCCGTCGTCGTATACAGTAGAAGATGAAAGTGACGCGGTAGTATCTGGACAAATCTCCACAGGTATGCGTCATGACATCCTCTACACAAACAGATTCACAGTCTATAAACTTCCTTCCACCGGAGGTTCAGGTTTAAAACTATATACAATAGTCGGAGGCTTGTTTATCCTATCCGGTGCAGGATTAGTATATAGAAAAAGGCGTAAGGAGGTGCTGCGAGGGAGAAGGTAAGACGTGTGAGGGGCGGATTAATCGCCTTGTAGAGACGGGCGCAGAACAAGCGTCAAAATAAGCAGTGCTCTACGCAGTAGTAGTAAAAATGAAAAAGAAAAGGAGAGAAAAATTATGAAGAAAATGAAAAAACTTTTTGCAGTGATTTTATCTTTAGCAATGGTTCTCGGAATGTGCATGGTAACATCTGCTGCACCCGAAGGCTCTAAAAAGCCGGAAGCAAAGGATCATGAGACAGCGACGGTAAGTAATGTGGAGAAAGACGCAAATATAATTGCATATAGGATCGTAGAACCACAATATAACGACAATGGTTTTTATGGATTTAAACGGGCAAGTGGATTAACCGAAGCTGATTTGAAGGATCCTTTAAAGCCTGAATCAAATGAAGTTACAAAGATAGCACAAAGATTAATGGATACGGAAAATCCTCTGACAGGTTTGCTGTCAAATGAACAGTTAAATACTATAACTGGCTTAGAGACAATCGGTAGTAATACGTTTACAGCAGGAACAGCGGATGAGAAGGGACTTGCAACATTTACAGCTGAACTTACACCAGGATATTGGGTTGTTATCGTAACCGGTTCTGAAATCCAAGAAATATATAATCCTATGCTGGTAGGTGTGTACTATGACAAGACCGGTAGTGGTAGCAACAGTGTAGTACAAACGGATCCTGTTGATGCAAATACATCTTGGGATCTTACCACAACAGGTGTTTATGCAAAGTCTGAGCCGCCAACAATTGATAAAAGCATTACAACTGAGGATACTAATACAGATGAAAGCGCTAACAGCGGTAGTGGCAATGATGTTGCAATCGGCGATACAGTAAGCTTTTTGATTGACACACAGATTCCTTCTTATAGCAAAAGTTACAAAGAAGTAAGTGTTAAGATTAAAGATACAATGGGTCAGGGACTGGTATTAGCGGAGAATCCTAACATTGTTGTAAAAGTAAATGGAAATGAAGATGAAAATATAGTACCAGCTACCGATCCAGAGACTAACAAAACAAATTATACAATTTCATATCCGGATCCGGCAACTAAAAACTTTCAAATTGCATTTGAATCCGAGTATGCTCTTGCTCACAGTGGACAGAAAGTATATGTTACGTATGACGCTGTATTAACCGCAGATGCTGCTTATAACTTTAATGCAAATGTCAATAAGGCAAGTTTGGAGTATACAAATGATCCGACTGGAGAAACAAATGAGATAGATGACAGAACTTATACTTATACATTTGGTATTGATGCAAGCATAAACGGTCTGAAAGATGATATAACAAAAGAAGTTTGGAAGACTGGGTCAAGACTTGTGAACGGACAGACTGAAAAGTTTGGCTTGAATGGTGCAATATTCGCTTTAACGAGAGAGGACGGAAAAGTTTATTATACTGAATCAGGTAAAGGTGAAGTAACCTTAGATAAGGATGGGAATGTTACACCAAAGGAAAATGGCTTCCGATATCCTACAGATGCAAATGGTAAATATGATGGTTACCTCGCGTTTAAAGGACTTGATGTAGGAAAGTATACACTCCAGGAAATTAAAGCACCGGATGGATGGTCTTTAAATAATGCAGAAATTCCTGTAGAAATTCAGGCAACGTATAATACTGATGGTACATTAAAGAGCTATAGTATCTTAGTCAATGGAACAGTAATTGACGGAGAAGAAAATGGTAAGAAAGATTCTACCTATAACGTTGGTGAGTATAAGGCAGATCCAGTATCAGAGGATAAGATTCCGGTAAACCAGATTGAGAATCCAGAGTCAGATACTCAGGAAATTCCGAACACCCAGCTTTCAGAACTTCCTTCAACCGGTGGTATCGGTACAACGATCTTTACGATCGGCGGATGTGTTATCATGATTGCAGCAGCAGCATTATTCTTCGCAAGCCGCAAGAAATCTCAGAAGTAATTACCTCTAAAATTCACCGCCGAATAGGTGGTATGGATCCAGGGATGCCGAGTGTACCCGACAGAGGCGCAGGAGGCATTACCACTTAAGTAATTATCTGATGAACAGAAGTACATGAGTCGCCCACATGGCGATGAGATATGCAAAGTAACATCCCCGGGGCATATGCCCCGGGGTAATAAGAAATACAGCTACAAGGAGAGTCCGGATGAAAAAAGGTGTAAGAATCATTTTAATAAGCGTACTATTTTTAGCCGGATTGTCCTTGTTGCTGTACCCCTTCGTAGCCAATCAGTGGAATACCTACAGGCAGAAACAGTTGATAAGCGATTACAACAGAACTGTGGCCGCGAAAGAAGCGGCAGGACTGATCGACTATGAGGAGGAATGGTCGAAGGCAGAGGCATATAATCAGGCTTTGCTCCCCAGCATCCTTCCAGATTCCTTTGCCGAGGCGGAGGCGCATGAGGAGGATTCAGCGTATATGGCATGCCTGAACCTGACGGGGGACGGCGTGATGGGAACCGTGGAGATTCCGAAGATCAAGATTACGCTTCCGATCTACCATACCACGGAAGAAAAATATTTACAGGACGCGGCAGGGCATCTGGAAGGCAGTTCTCTTCCTATCGGCGGGGAGAACACCCACGCGGTTATTTCCGCACACCGGGGACTTCCAAGCGCGGCGCTGTTTACTGATTTGGATAAGATGGGGGAAGGGGATCATTTCCTCCTTCATGTGCTTGATGACACCCTCTGTTACGAAGTGGATAAGATCACGATTGTCGAGCCTGAGGATACAGACGGCTTGGCGGTGGAGGATGGAATGGATCTGGTAACGCTCCTGACCTGTACTCCTTATGCAGTAAACAGCCACAGAATGCTGGTTCGGGGACACCGGGTTCCCTATGTTCCGGGAGAGTTTGACGACGAGAGCGTACCGCTTTCCAATATGAGTTTCCATACCAATTATCTGCTCTGGGTGATTGTAGGGCTTGCGGTTACCGGAGGGTTCTGTGCATTCCTCTATAAGAGAGAGAAGAAGAGGAGGGCGGCGATGCCGCAGGCTTCCGGGGATAACGTCCAGGCTGAGGCGCAGTCAGAAACGCCGAATAAGGAGTAACTATATATGAAAAGGAAGATCATGACCTTTTTAACAGGACTGTTGTTCATAGTTGGTTTCGGGATTTTGGCATATCCCACCATTTCCAATCAGTGGAATACCTACAGGCAGTCGCAGCTCATTTCCAACTACGAAAATGTAGTAAGCCAGATGAGCGAGGAGGATTTTGAAGAGGTCTGGGCGGCGGCAAGAAGCTACAACCAGACGTTTGAACAGAACAGCATACGGAGCGATGTGTTCGGCATCAGTAAGTCCGAAGACATGACGGAGACGGAGTACTGGAAGGTGCTGAACGTAGCCGGGGACGGGATCATGGGTTACCTCACAATACCGAAGATCAATATCCGGCTGAGCATTTACCATGGCACGAACGAAGATGTTCTCCAGACAGGAGTCGGACACTTGAACGGTACAAAGCTTCCGATCGGGGGCGAGAGCAACCACAGCGTTCTGTCCGCGCACCGGGGACTTCCCAGCGCAATGCTTTTTACAGATATCGACCAATTAGGAAGAGGCGACAGGTTCTATCTGCACATCCTTAACGAGGATATGGCGTACGAGGTGGACCAGATCCTTCCGATGATGGATAAAGACGACATCGACGGTTTGGAAGAGGCGCTTAAGATTGAGGAAGGGCAGGATCAGGTGACATTGTACACCTGCACGCCTTATGGAGTGAACAGCCACCGCCTTCTGGTACGTGGGCACAGGGTGCCCTACGATGGAGAATTGGAATCTACGCCTGTAGAATCAATGGTGCAGGCGATTCAGAACTATTACATGCTGTATTTATTACTCGGTCTTGGAGTGACGGTACTTGGAATCTTCATCATGCGCCGTTTCATGAAATCAAGATCTAAGAAAGAGCAACGAAACGAGGAGCGTAAGGAGGGAGAAAGTTGTGAAGATAAGTAAGAACTTTAGAAAAGGATGTGTGTTGGCGCTGGCAGGACTGTTGGCGATCCCTTGTCTGTCCCTTATGCAGACACAGGCGGCAGGGGCGATTGATGTAGATGCCAGGTGCAGCCTTACGGTATCGGTGGATAAGACGGTACTCATGGAAGGGGAAGGCGCCGGGGACCAGACATTACTCCAGTACAAGAAAGATTTTGCGAAGGTAGAGATTCCTGTCTCCATTTACCGGGTGGCCCAGGTGGACGCGGTAGGGAAATACACCGGAATCGATGATTTCACCGGAATGGATTTCACCGCCCTTAGCAGTGAGACGACTGCGGCGGACTGGATGACCCTGGCAGAAGAAGCAGAAGGGATTTTGGAAGAAGCAAAGCCGGAGGCTGCGGGAACAGAGCGTGTGAAGACGGCGGGAAGCGGCGACACGGCGACGGCGACATTTACCGATCTGGCAACGGGACTGTATCTGGTCGTGCCGGAGGCAACTTATAATGATGTATACACCGCAAGATATGTATTTACCCCGTATCTGACAGCTCTTCCGGGCAATCCCTATGCGACGGGCGGCGGTACGGGAGACGACGCTTACGGTACAGGCGAAGACAGATGGGAGTACGATACGACCATCGGACTGAAAGCGGCGGCGGAGCCGCAGGTCGGAAAGCTGACCATAATGAAGACTTTGAGCAATTTCAATGAGACTTTAGGACGCGTTTCCTTTGTTTTCGAGGTCATCGGACGGGATACGGACGGTACGGTAGTTTATAAGAATATCATCAGTACGACCCATGACACTGCGGACACTCAGTCTGTGACATTGGAGAATATCCCGGCAGGATGTCGTGTGACGGTGACAGAGGTTTACGACGGTCCGAGTTATACATTCGACAGTCCGACTGTAGTTTCTGATCTTCTTATCTGGTCCGACGCGGCGATTGCGGCGAAGGAAGCAGGAGAGGGAAGTGCGGCGATCGCAGACGCGGTGATCCCGGTAGCGCCGTTTACCAACAGATATGACGAAGGAAACCGCGGAGGCTACGGTGTCACGAATCAGTTTGAACGGGATGAGGACGGAGGATGGAGTTGGAGTACGTCGATCCCTGTGACCCCGGCGCCGGAGGCAGAGTAGGAAAGGAGCTGCGGTGAATATGAGAATAATGAGAAAGTATGGAAAGATAGTGGGAATGTCGGCGGCAGCCCTTGCTTTGACAGCGGCTCTTACGGTAGAAAGCTCCATGGCGTATTTTACAACCTATGTATCGGCGGGCGGAAGCGAGATCGTGAACCTGCGGACGCAGACGGAAATCCATGAGGACGTGAGCGAGATGACGAAGCATATCGGGATCACGAACACATCCCCGGAGAATGATTGTTTTGTACGTGTGAAAGTATTTTACGTAGACGACGATAAGATTACGATCGACTATATTCCGGAAGCAGGGCATGAGGACGAATGGTATTATGATGATTCCAGCGACCCGGTGCTTGGCGGATATTGGTATTACCGTCCGCTGCTCGAAGCAGGAAAGACAACGTCGATCCTGGATGCGAAGATCAATGTGCCGCAGAGTAAGGAAGAATTTGACAAGGATCAGTTCAATGTAGTGGTAATCTACGAATTTACTCCGGCGATTTATGACGACGACGGAAATGTTACTTACGATTGGTCAAAGAAGCTTGACCTGGAATATGAAAACGTTCCGGAAACGCAAGGAGAGGGGGAAGAAACTGAATGAAGAAGCAAAAAAGATCTTCTCGGGGAAAGAATCTGACCTATGTCCTGTTAGCTCTGGCAGTCGTATTCCTTCTGGGGAGCGCCGTGGGAAGCACGCGGGCGGCCCTGAACTATTACAGTGAGAATTATACGGCGCAGATTGTGGTTTCCCAGATCGGCGTACAGCTTAATGAGAATGGGAAACTAGTGAGCAGCCGGGATTATGATGAAGACGAGTGGGTAACGACCACCAACAACAATGCAGGCCAGGGGGCTACTTACGGAAGCCTGCTTCAGAATATGCTCCCGAAGGGCGAGAAGCTGGCTCTCAATAAGGTATATGACGAGAAACTGACTGTAACGAACAGCGGCGATATCGACGAATATGTACGCGTCCGTATCTATAAGTACTGGATGCAGGACGGAAAGAAAGTAACGACATTATCTCCGAAGCTGATCGACCTAAAGCTTGTGAATGAAGGGCAGTGGGTCAAGGGACCGAATTATACGGAAGAAGGCGAGTGCACGGAGCTGTACTATAAAGGCATCCTTCCGGCAGGCCAGGAGACGGCGGCATTTGCGGACGGTATCCGTATCGACGGAAGCATCGCCCTGGACGCGAAGGTTGAGACAAAGGGAAATATCATTACTACGGTTTACAAATATGACGGCGCAGAATTTCATGTGGATGTTGAGGTAGACGCGGTGCAGACACATAACGCACAGGAAGCGATCCGAAGCGCATGGGGAATCGACGCAAGGGCTCTTGGGATTCTGTAAAGGAGGAGTGAAGGAATGAAGAAAAGATTATTGTGTTTTGGTCTTGTCACACTTCTGGCTCTTGGCTCCGCTATGACAGTATCCGCTGAGGACCGTAAAGGAGAGTCCGGGTGGGAGGTTGTCTTTGACGGAAAGTCGATGAACAGCAATTTCACCAAGGGGAAGATGGACGACGAGCTGTACAATATGCAGCCGGGAGATTCCGTGGAGCTGACGATCAGCCTGGAAAACACATACAACGGCGAAGCGGATTGGTATATGAAGAACCAGGTGCTGGAGACGCTTGAGAAAGCGGGAAATAAGGCGGAAGGCGGAGCTTATGATTATCTCCTCACCTATACGGATGCGGACGGGGCGACAACGACCCTTTACGCCAGCGAGAAGTTCGGCGGGGATGAGAAGAAGAACGGCGAAGGTCTTCTGGCCGCGACACAGACATTGGATGATTACTTTTATCTGGGAAGGATGTCAAAAGGCGATACAGGAACGGTCAAACTAAAGGTAGCCCTTGACGGCGAGACGCTGGTAGGCACATATCAGAATACGCTTGCAAGCCTCCAGATGGATTTTGCGACAGAGCTTCCGACCGCGCGTACGACGAGCCTTCGGCCGAACTCGGTAAGGACTGGCGACCAGACGAATATTGTACTGTACATTGTATTATCATTAGTAGCAGGGATTGTTTTCCTGATCGTAGCGATCTTAAGACTGAAAAAAAGCCGTGAGGAAGAGCTTTTAGAGACGGAAGCGGTAAGACCGGCAGCAAGGAGAAGAAGGAGGAGATAGTATGCGGTGGTTCAAGAAGATACGGATCGGACTTTTGACTCTGAGTGTGATGTTTATGACAGTCGGTCAGACTGCGTTTGCCGCAGAGCCGTATTACTATACGGTGCGGCTGTACCCGGGCAACCAGGGGACAGTATCCACGGACGGCATCAGCGTGAGGTCGGCGACCGCCGAGATTAATATGGAAGGCGACCACGTGGTGATCAGCAAGCTGAGCTATGAGGACCAGGTCTATATTACGGCGCAGCAGGCGGCGACTGTCACAGACAGTAAGTACCATGTAAGAGGCGTAAGGAGAGCCGGAAGAGATAATTCGGAAGCGACGGAAGCTTCATTTCCTGTCGGAAGCGACAGGGATTATGTTATCGCTTATGCGGTAAGCGGCTCGCTGGTATCTTATACGGTTAACTATCAGGATGCGGACGGAAACGAATTGCTTGCAAGCGACACATATTATGGAAATCCGGGAGAGCGCCAGTATGTATCATCCCGTTATATAGACGGATATCAGCCGCAGGCGATGAACCTGGTCAAGACGCTTTCCACAAATGAAGCGGAGAACGTATTTACATTTGAATATACACCGGTAGAAACGCCGACGATTACTCCGGCTACCCCGGAAACACCGGCTACGCCAGCGACCCCGGCAACACCGGCTACGCCAGAAACCCCAGCAGAGCCGGCCACACCGGAAACACCGGAAACACCGGCGACTCCGGTCACGCCGGAAACTCCCGGGACACCTGAGACGCCGATAGGCGGAGATACGACGATACCGGATGAGAATACCCCTCTTGGGACACAGGATCTGGACGTGGGAGAGGATGTTCCGATTGCCAACACAAAGCTTAACGAACGACCGGGAACGGTAATGAGTTATATGCCTTTCTATGTTGGAATTGGCGCAATGGCAGTGATCGCTCTCATTGCGGCGGCGGTTTACTTAAAGAAACGGCGCGTTCCTGCGAAAGCATCGATTGATACAGTGAAAGAACTGATTGAAAAAGAGAATGATTATGAAGAGCCGCAAGAGAAATAAGAAAAGCGGCAGAGTGTGCAGCATAATTGGAACAACGCTTATCGTTGTTGTGATTGTGCTGTGTTCTCTGCTTGTATTTCCAGGGGTAATTGGCTTCCATACATACAATGTCCTGACCGGGAGTATGGAACCGGCGATCAAGGTGGGAAGCCTGATCTATGTAAAAGACGAGGATCCGAAGGATGCCCAGAAGGACGATATCATTGCGTTCTACGGCTCTTTGGAGGACAGCGGTATCATTACCCACCGGGTGGTGAAGAATAACATCGTATCTGGTATCATCAAGACAAAGGGAGACGCCAACGCGAACGAAGATCCGACGCCGGTTCCCTATGATAATTATATCGGAAAGGTCGTACTTACAGTTCCCTATGTGGGAGAAGTGCTGACCATTATGACCTCCTTTTATGGGAAGATCGCGGCGGCGTGCGTGATCCTTTTAGGCGCGGCGCTGAACCTGATCGGCGGAAAGATGAGGGATAAGGCGGAAGAAAGAGAATAAAAAGAAAGCTATCTCAAAGTCCCGGAGTACGGTATCTGCTAGGGTGCCGTTCTCCGGGAACATTTTATTCTGCTCATTCTAACCAAATGGTTGACAAGGATGAGTAGAATGAGTAGAATGTGGGTAGAATAAAATCAGGAGGCAGTCGGATGATTTTTCAGGAAAGCGAAACGGTTGAACTAAAAGCAATCGTAGTGGAGGATATAAAAAAAGAAATCATTGCTTTTGCAAACTGCGAGGGAGGAAAACTGTATATCGGTGTTCAGGATGACGGAACAGTGTCAGGACTAGATAACCCAGACGAAACTTCTTTGCAGATCAGCAATATGGTTCGAGACGCAATTAAACCGGATCTGACGATGTTTCTTCATTATGAAACAGTAACGGTAGATGGAAAGAAGATCGTTGCGGTTGATATTCAGCAGGGAACAGAACGACCATATTATATAGCCAAAAAGGGTTTGCGCCCTGAAGGCGTTTATGTCCGTCAGGGTTATTCCTCTGTTCCGGCTACAAATACGGCAATCCGTCGCATGATTAAGGAAACAGACGGTGACCGTTTTGAAGAAATGCGGTCTTTAGAACAAAATTTAACCTTTGAAAGTGCAAAAAAAATATTTGCCAAGAGAAATGTAAAGTTTGGTCTCACACAAATGAAAACATTGGGAATGGTAACACAAGATGGTGTCTATACAAACCTGGGGCTGCTGCTTTCGGATCAGTGTGTGCATACAATTAAAGCCGCTGTTTTTCAAGGTA
>CAMNWW010000059.1 GCA_946566415.1 uncultured Lachnospiraceae bacterium
CCCTGAACTTCTCATAGACCATCTTTCCAATATTGATAAAATCCCTGTCGTTTTCCCGTTTCATGGTATGGATCTGCCCCTTGATCCTCTGGATCTCCAACGTATCCTCTGCCTTCTTCCCGATTTCCTCCACTGTATCTGTAATCCGCTTTCCTAAATTTCCAAAAAAATCATCCATCTTTTGTTCTCCTTTCTTTCTATGGCAAAACGCCTGCTTTTTCAGAATCGCCTTACTTCCTCAAAGGTACGGTACAAGTTCAGCGTACCATACCCCCATTCTCGGTTCGGGTACATCCGTCCGCTCTGTCTCTCCGCCCCTAAAATCAAAAAATTTTTAAGCTGGGTCGAATCCGGGGTACCGCCCTCCCTGTACAGCCACTCCATCAGAAGAGCTTCCGCCCCTGCGGCAATCGCGGTGGCGATGCTGGAACCCGAACGGACGATAAACTGACCGCGTAAATTTACTCCTGTGACACCGACTCCCGGAGCCGCAAAGTCAGGCTTGATCCCATTTAGTCTAGTATACCCTCTTCCCGAACTGACTGCAATACTATTATCCGCGCCGTTATAATAAGCCGCGCAGGCAGCCGACCTGGCATTTCCCGGCGCAGTGATCGTATAGTCCGGGTTAGAACGCAGGAAATACACCGTCCCCGTCAGAAATTCTTCTAAAGGCAGCCAGGCATGAAAGTTTCCGTTTTCAAGCTGAACCGGTTCTACTTTTACCCTCCAGATACCGGAAAGGGGATTCGCAAACTGCAGAGAAATAAGCTCCGAATTCGTAGTTTCTACCAGAAGGCGGTAAGCTACACGGACTTCTGTATTCTCAAATATAAAGTTGTACATACCTTCTCCCTCGCGTATCGCGATCCGCCTGCTTTGTTCTCCTGTGGGCGAGATGATGGATACGGCGAAAATATTCGGGATATCCGTCCAAAGTTCCATCGTAAACCCTATGACATTTCCGCCGACGCTGATTTCTATCTCTTCCCCATTGTTATTCGTCACACTCCCCATATAGTGATGCCGTTTGTCCGCCTCGTTTCCTACGCCTGTGACCAATCCTACCCAGGGCTGGTATCCCATAATTTCTGTGTACGCTGAAAGCGGATTGGAACCGCTGTGTCCCCCCATATTGCTTCCAAGAGTGATGGGGATTACCAACGGTTTTTTAGCCTTCCTCGCCGCATTATAAAGATAGAACAGGGCCGCCATAATATCATTTTCTTGGTAGCATACCGCGTCCGGATTAATAAAATAGTAATTCCGCAGATATTTTTTTGCTTCTTTCAGCTTTACAACCATAATATCTGCTTCCGGGGCAACGCCAAGAAACTGGTTTTCCGGATTACCGCTCCCGCATGCAATGCTTGCCGTAAAGGTTCCATGCCCATTTGTATCCACGGAAGGCACGACCTCCTCCGGGTTCTCAGAGATAAGCGCCTCGTCAATCTGTTCTTTTGCATATTCGCTTCCGTATAATATTCCTTCCGGAGGAGTCCCTGTCTGAATCGTCTGATCCCAGATACTTAAGATTCGGGTTGTCCCGTCCAAATTGCGAAATACGGGATCTTTATAATTGATTCCGCTGTCCACAAATCCCAAGATCACGCCTTCTCCTGTCACATCCAGTCCCGGAATACTTTGAACCTGTGAAATTCCCGCCTGCCTGAGCGCCTCCATATCCAGCGGCGCGTAACACCTGGGAACAGAATTATAGGGGAACTGGAAAAGCTGCCGGGAGCCGATATCTTCTTCACTCAGATATAAAACCTGGAAAGAATAGTCGAGCCGCATACGGCAGATATCCTCCAGCAAAAGCTCCTTCCAGAAAGATCCGGCCGCCCGAATAATAAAATCCTGATGATCTTCCGATAAAATTCGTTGTTTACATGTTTCAGTATCCGGCATAAAAAAACCCCATACACTTTTTCCCATAAGTATATGAGGTATTTTATATTAATATGTGCCGCTGCTCTCAATCATTGGAACCTCCTGGCCCCGCAGCCGGATAATCGGACCGCCCGTCCCCTCGATATAGGCGCCGGTAATCGTCACCTGTCCGATACTGTCGTCCTTAGGTATCTCATACATAATATCCAGCATAAATTCTTCGATTATCGCACGCAGCGCCCGCGCTCCGGTATCCTTTTCTATGGCCTTTTTCGCAATCGAATGAAGCGCTTCATCGTCAAATTCCAGTTTCACCTCATCCAGTGCAAGGAGCTTCTGATACTGCTTAAGAATCGCGTTTTTCGGCTCCTTAAGAATCTTCACCAGCATCTCTTCATTTAGTCCCTGGAGCGTGAATACGACAGGCAGACGTCCTAAAAACTCCGGTATCATTCCAAACGTACGTAAATCTTCGATCGTAACCTTCTCCAGGATCTTCTTGTCATGATCGAATTTATCTTTCAAATCTGCCCCGAACCCAATCGAGGAATTCTTGGCAAGGCGCGTCTTGATGATACGGTCCAGATCCGGAAACGCCCCTCCGCAGATAAATAGAATATTCTTTGTATTGATGGTTGTAAGAGGAACCATTGCGTTCTTGCTGTTTGCCCCCACCGGTACCTCTATCTCGCTTCCTTCTAAGAGCTTCAGCATCCCTTGCTGAACGGATTCGCCGCTTACATCCCGCTGGCTTGTGCTTTTTTTCTTTGCGATCTTATCGATCTCATCAATAAAAATAATCCCTTGCTCCGCTTTTTCCACATCGTTATCTGCGGCTGCCAAAAGCTTAGATACCACGCTCTCAATATCATCGCCTATGTATCCCGCCTCTGTAAGGGATGTTGCGTCCGTAATAGCGAGAGGCACATCCAAAAGTCGTGCCAGAGTCCTTACCAGATATGTCTTTCCCGACCCCGTAGGGCCGATCATCAGCATATTCGACTTCTCGATTTCAATCTCATCCATCATATCGGCCGCCACCCGTTTATAGTGGTTATAAACCGCGACAGACATCGCTTTTTTGGCATGCTCCTGCCCCACCACATACTCGTCAAGCTGCGCCTTAATCTTATGCGGCGCCGGAATATCCCGTATATTCAGAGCGGGGGGTTTCTCCTCCTGCGCTTTTTTCTTCTTTATCCGCTGCCTCTTGGGAACCTGGTTTTCCTCGTCAGTAAATCCCATCATCGGCATTCCTGCCATGTTCATAAACTGGCTGTAGTCAAATCCTCCGTTATTCATGGCGTCAAAGCTTTTCTGCATACAGTCCGGACAGACACAGATATGGTTGGGAAGGTCGATCATCTTTCCGGCGATACTTTCCGGCCTCCGGCAGATAAAGCATACCTTCTCATATTCTGTGGTATTGTCATCTTTTCTGTTATCATTTTCTGGCATATATTATCCTCCTTTATCGGCCGGGATCTTCCCCCGCCAGCTCCAAAAAATCTTCCTCCGAGAGAATCGGTATCCCCAGCTCCCTTGCTTTTTTATTCTTAGACGACGTAGAAGATACGTCGTTGTTTATAAGGTAATTCGTCTTTCCTGTGACAGACCCTGTTACCTTTCCGCCCAGCCGCTCAATCATCTCCTTCATTTCGCTCCTGTTGGCAAAGTGATGTACACTTCCGGTGATCACGAAGACCATTCCTTTGAGCCTTAGCTCTTTTGCAGGCGTCTCTTCGGGAATCGTAAGCTCACAAAGCAGCTCATAAAACTCGTTTTGATGCTCCTTAGACGAGAAATAATCAATAAACGCCTTAGCCATCACCGGACCGACCCCTTGAATCTGGCTTAACTCCTCCTCTGAAGCCGCAAGCATTTTCTTTGCGTCATTTTCAAATTCCTGGCAAATAATCTTTGCATTGGCAAGTCCGATTCCAGAGATCCCCAGCGCATAAATTACTCTTGGAAGCGTCGTCGTCCTGGCTTTATCAATATTCTCGACCAGATTCGTATAGGATTTTTCTCCGAACCCTTCCATCTGCTGAATCTCTTCCCTGTACCGTTCCAGATGAAAAATATCCGCATATCTATGGATCATCCCCTTCGCAATCAGTTTTTCTAAGGTTGCCTCGGACATCCCGTCAATGTTCAGTGCGTCACGGCTGGCGAACAGTGCGAAAGACTTCACCCGTTTCGCCTGACAGTTTGGGTTCGTACAGTAGAGTGATTTCGCGTCGTTCTGCTGCCGTACTTCCGTAGCTTTGCCGCACACCGGGCACTTCTTCGGGATCTCGATCTTACGGCTCCTTGTCAGATTCCGCGCAATCTGCGGGATAATCATGTTGGCCTTATAGACCTCGATCGTATCTCCTATTCCCAGCTCCAGCTCCTCCATAATGCTTAAGTTATGGACGCTGGCGCGGCTCACCGTCGTCCCTTCCAGCTCCACAGGTTCAAAAATCGCCACCGGATTAATAAGCCCTGTCCGCGACGGACTCCACTCAATCTCAAGCAGATGCGTGCTGCGTACCTCGTCCGCCCACTTAAACGCAAAGGAATCTCTGGGGAATTTCGCCGTCCTCCCAAGCGACCTGCCATATGCGATATCGTCATACACCAGAACCAGACCGTCGGAAGGTACTTCTTTTTCTTCGATCGCCTTGGAAAAATAAGCGATTCTTTCATCCAGGTCGTTTTTTGTCACCTGATAATGTTCTACCACATCGAACCCCTGCATGGCAAGCCAGTCAAGCTGACAGTTCCTGGAATTTTGGAAATCCACGCCGTCCGCTTTCACCAGCGTAAACGCATAGAACATCACGTTCCTCTTCGCCGTGATCTCATTGTTGAGCTGGCGTACAGACCCACTGCACAGATTCCGCGGATTTTTATAGCGGGCGTCCACATCCTCAATGGAATCGTTAATCGTTTCAAAATCTTTGTAACGGATCACTGCCTCTCCTCTGAGGATCAGCTCTTCCTTATACGCGATATGCAGAGGAAGATTCTTAAACACTCTTGCATTGTTCGTGATGACCTCTCCCACTTCCCCGTTCCCGCGCGTTACCGCCTTGTAAAGGCTCCCGTCCCGGTAAGTAAGTACGATCGTAAGTCCGTCCAGCTTCCAGGAGATGACGGCTTTTTGTTCTCCCAAAAACTCCTTTAGCTTCTCCGGCTCTTTCGTCTTATCCAGAGACAGCATCGGCTCTTCGTGGCGTTCTTTCGGCAGTTCGCTTAAGACCTCATAACCCACCCGGACGGTTGGGCTTGACGCCACCACAAACCCCAGCTCCTCCTCCAAACCCTTTAATTCATCATAAAGAGCGTCGTATTCATAATTACTCATGATCTCGCGGGATTCCTGGTAATACGCCTTTCCCGCCTCGTTAAGAAGATTTACCAGTTCCTGCATCCTGCTTTTTTTGTCCATTTCTTTTCCTGCTCTTCTATAGATTTATTCGTGCTGCATACATGCCGGCTCGCTGGATGAATCCCGAAGCAGCCTATACAGCTCTTTAAGCTCCTCACCCGTAAGAGTCCTGTACTCGCCGGGTTTTAAGTTTCCAAGCCTAATATTCATGACGCGTATGCGCCGCAGCTCTTTGACCTTGTAACCGAAAACCTCGCACATCCTGCGAATCTGCCGGTTCAGCCCTTGGGTGAGTATGATCGTAAATTCGTATTTCCCTGTTTTTTTTATTTCACACGGCCTTGTCACCGTATCCAATATCGGCACGCCCCCCGCCATACCGCTAAGAAAATCCTCTGTGACCGGACGGTCCACTGTAACAAGGTATTCTTTCTCATGGCTGTTTCTTGCACGCATGATTCGGTTTATAATATCGCCGTTGTTTGTCATAAGGAGCAGCCCCTCGGATTCTTTATCCAGCCTTCCTACATAGGTAATCCGGACAGGATAATCCAGAAACCGGATGATATTATCTTTCTCCCTGGGATCCTCGGTACACACAATGCCTCTGGGCTTATTCACCGCAAGTACCACGGCTTCCTCTTTTCGTGAAACCTTCTTTTCTCCTACCGTTATTTCCTGCCCCGGCGCAACCTTCATCCCCACAGCCGCCGTTTTCCCGTCGACCTTTACCATCCCTTTTTCAATCAGCCTGTCTGCTTCCCTCCGGGAACAGACCCCCGCCTCGCTTAAATATTTATTCAGGCGTACTTCCCTTATATCCCCATTGTCCCCGAACTTTTCTTCCATCCGATTTACCACGCTTCCTATTCTGTTATCCCTGCACTGTCCTGCGCGTCTGTCGTGCCGCCCTCGTCCGGCGGTCCATCCTCACCGGACGACAGTATACCGTACAGCATCCGATCCTCGAAAAAACTGTTTGCATTATACAAAAACAACACCCTGTCTATCTTACTGTCTATCATTAGCTGGTCTAAATCTCCATAATAGTATCGGGGATCCACCACCACGACCTCTCTGTAATAAGGAACAAGGAAGGGAATAAAACAGTTTGCGTAGGAATCCTTAATTACCAGAAGTCTTTCGCCGTCACTGCGCGTAGTCTTAATGTCCACAAGAGCATGATTTCCTCCCATGAACACATTGTACTGGTCTTCCCCTGTTAAAGACGCCGAATCATAGAGCGACGCGCTCTTCTTTTGTTCCTCAACATAGTTTACCACCCATCTCACATTTGTATCCCCGTCAGGAAGATAAATATAGATCGCTTCCTTATATCCGGTCTGGTAACCGCTCATGGCGGACAGCGTCCCTGTAAAATGATTCGACGCCCCGTACGGTTTCATCTCTATCTCTTCCATGTCCGTAAGTCCAAGCTTTTCCCTGGCGTCCCGGAAGACGTAATAGGCCCCAAGCGTAGTCCAATGATGATCCGTACGATAATAAATATCTTCCTCTCGATGCTCTGTCATCGTCTTCTGTGCGTCAATCCAATCGTATGTCCCTTCCAGACGGTTTCTCACCTCCTGAATCATCTCCCTTTGATCCGCCGGCGCCGCAAAGAAAGGGAGCTTGCTCCGCAGGACGCTTACCGCATTCGGTACTAGCATCATATGCATTGCAACGTCCGCATATCTCTCTTTGAAGGCAGCCATCGCATTCAGGTTCCCGTCCAACACCTCCGGATCCGGCGCCGCCGCATCCGCCATCAGATAATCGTCCCTTCCGTTGAACACGCCGTTTTCTTTTGTTTTCCCTGAAATGCTGTCCGCAAAGGTCTTGATCTGCAAAAGCAGCTCCCGTCCCGGAAATTGGTCAGATATGTATTCCTCATACTGCCGCATAAACCGGCCGCTGGCTATATTTGACAAGGACATCTCCGGTTTCTGTGCCAGCACACGTTTCTCCTGGCTGGAAAATTCTCTGTCCCGGTGCAGAAGATTTCCCGCGCTGATGAAAAGGAGTGCGAAGAAAAACACTGCCGCCAGCACCGCCTGCGCCCCCTTTATCGGTATACGTATGGGTACACGCTTTCTTATTTTTTTCTGTACTTTTTTCTTTTCCGCCGCCATAGTCGTCCTTTAAAATCGAAAATATAAAAATGGATTGTATGATTCTGTTACAAGATACACTACGCTTACCAAAAACATTCCCAGATAGAGGACTGCCACCGGCGCGACAGCCTCTCTTTCTTCATCCCATAAAAGAACCTGTCCCAGCCTGTGCACTGCCGGCGTACTCCCTGCAACGAGGAATATCCACAACAGCCAGTTGCTTTTGATAAGGTAAAGCGCTTGCCTGTCAACAATGCCCGCCGCCCCGGCGCCAAACATCCTGCCCAGGTAAACGACAGCTTCCTTAAGTCCGGGCCCTGCAAACAGCACCCATCCAATCATGACAAGAAACATGCAGTACAAAACCCCGATTACCTCCGGAAGCTTTGCAAGAAGCTTTCCCGTCACATACTTCTCTATTATCAAGATTACTCCGTAATAAAGCCCCCACACAACAAAATTCCAGCTCGCCCCGTGCCACAATCCGGTCAAAATCCAGACAATCATCAGGTTCATGATATGCCGCGCAATGGAAACACGGTTCCCTCCCAGCGGAATGTAGACATATTCACGAAACCAATTTCCTAAGGAAATGTGCCATCTCCGCCAAAAATCCGTTACACTGCGCGCAATATAAGGATAACGGAAATTCTGCAAAAACTCAAAGCCAAACATCTTGCCCAGTCCCAAAGCCATATCTGAATACCCGCTGAAATCATAATATATCTGAAATGTATATGCAATGCACCCGATCCATGCTGTTAATACCGAAGTCTGCGCCTGAGCCGCCGCCTCGGTATAGACGGCCCCGACCGTATTGGCAAGCAGGACCTTCTTCGCCAAACCTACAATGAACAAACGAGCGCCCTGCCCGAACTTATAAATATTCTCTCTGCGTTTCCTAAGCTGTTCCTCCACATCTGCATAACGTACGATCGGTCCTGCAATGAGCTGCGGAAACATCGTCACATAAGTCCCAAAATCAATCGGATTAATAAGTACGTTCACTTTCCCCCTGTATACGTCTATAATATAGGACAGCGTTTGAAACGTATAAAAGGAAATACCGATAGGAAGCTCCAGTTTCCGGACGGGAATCTGAACAGGCAGAACAGCATTCATATTTTCAACCAAAAAACCATAATATTTGAAAAACCCCAAAATCAAAAGATTCACTATAACAGTGATGATAAGGCTCTTCTTTTGTTCTTCCTTCCTGCCCTCATTCCTCGCCAGGTCGATTCCGCTGAAATAATTAAACATGATCGACAAGAGCATGAGAAAAATGTATACCGGCTCTCCCCAGGCGTAAAAAATAAGGGATGCCGCCAGCAAAACCGCATTTCTTGCTTTTCTCGGCGCTAAATAATAGAGCAGTATGGTAAGCGGCAAAAATGTAAATAAAAACACAACACTGCTAAACAACATGGTCAAATGCCTTTTCTATCCTTTCCGCATCCGGTGATACCACGAACAGGACATACCTTCCTTTGGTTTTAATAATAGAACTGTCAAGCAGGCTCACCTGCTCGGCACCATATCCTTCAAAATTCTCGAATTGAATCTGTCTGCGCTTTTCGATCGCCGCCTTTACCGCCTCCGTGTCATTTTCAGAACGGACATGAATGAGAAGAACCTCCTCGACTCCCATTGTCTCCCGGGTATAGTACAAAAGGACATTTTCATAGTCGCCGGCATTCAGCCGGTACAGACGCTTCAAATCCCGGCCGCTCCCTTTTGTCATCTTCGTCGTATTGACCGCGCCTTCCACAGCAGCCTCCGCCTCCGTAAACGATGTATTCCCATCCCCTTTTACTGCCATCAGGACAATAATATAGACCAGAAGTATCCCCACTGTTCCATAACGGAGTATGCCAAGAAGATCGGCGCGTTTCTGCTGTCCTTTCACCTTTTTCGGTTCCTGCTGAATCTGCTGTTCTTCCTGCCTCTCCTTCCTGTCCCGCACGGTTTCCTTCTTACTTGTTGTCATATTCCTGCCACCTCCGCCATGCGCTTTGCCCAGACCGGATAAAAATTAGCCTTCATATGCTCGCCGTCCTCTTCGTAATATTCTTCTTTTACCAGTTCTGTATTATCAATAAACGTGAGGCCTTCTTCTGCGCACATCGCGGCAAGCGCTTCGTTGTAGGAAGAGATATATGCATAAGCAGGGTATTTTTCGACCGCCTTTTCCTGAACCGGCAGGATTCCATTAATATAAATCGCCGCCTCGGGAAGACGTCCCCTGATATCAGTAAGCACGGCTTTATAGGATTCAATAAACGCCGCCGTATCTCCCTCTGTGGCCGCCACATCATTCAGTCCCAGAGCAAGAAAAACCGTCTGCGGCTTTAATGATTCCAATGTCCCGATCAACTCTTCCAGCTCACTTAAATGCACGCCTTTCTCCGCCACCACATGGGAGGAGTCCAGCACCTCATACTCCAAAAATCCGGTCGTGATTGAATCCCCCATGATCGCCGCATAGGCAAATTTCTCCGTGAGCGGACGATTCTTATATTCTTCTTCGGCGAGCCTCTCCTGACTTTCTACCTCCTGGATCTGCGCCTCGATCTCTGCGACATCTTCCTTCTCCATGGCCCGGATCGCATCGACTGCTGCCTTCGTGTCCACATTACGCACCGCAAGCCGGGACAAAATGATACCTAAAACGACTGCCATAAAGACGATCACTCCGCCGATGCTCAAAAGCAGCCGTTTTCTCCTTACATCTTCCCTTCGCTCCCTGTCCACTCTTTTTACCCTCGCTCGTCTATTTAATCGTTACCATTCCATACCGCTTTTTGCCTAATCGGCGATTGTTTCATAGTTTCATAAAAAAGTATTTATGCTGTTAAGTATACTTCATTATGATTTGAATGACAATCCCGCAGTTTGACGA
>CAMNWW010000060.1 GCA_946566415.1 uncultured Lachnospiraceae bacterium
AAAAAATCAGGAACTACGACTCTCTTCTTTCCCATGGCGACGTCAAATCACGAAAAATTGTCCTTGATATTACGGAAAAGACACTCTGCCGTCTGGATTCCTATGAGCGCATCAAAAGTATTATGCATCTGGATGGCGATATATTACATATCGGAAAACGTACATGGGATTTATCTAAGAAAAAGAACGTTTATCTGCTCGGCGCCGGCAAAGCATGCAACCATATGGCAATGGCTGTAGATGAGATTCTGGGAGACCGTCTGACAAAGGGCATTGCGATTGTTAAAATTTCTGAGGAAACCGACCGTTTCCAAAACACGGACGTCTATGTCGGCGGCCACCCTCTGCCGAACCAGGCAGGTTATGAAGCCTGTCTGAAAATATTGGATCTCGTGGACCATGCCGGTCCGGACGATCTGTTCATTGTTGTCATCAGCGGCGGCAGTTCCGCCCTAATGAGCTGTCCGATCGAAGGCATCACTCTGGAAGACGAGATCAAGACGACGGATGTTATGCTAAAATCCGGCGCCGGGATCTATGAGATCAACGCAATCCGCCGCCACATTTCCGCAATGAACGGCGGGATGCTTGCCAAAAGAATCCAATCGGTGGGAGCAGAGCTGATCGGCTTTGGAATCAGTGATGCCGTCGGCACGCCTGCTACCGGGGATATCGGCATTCCCTACGAAAAATATATGAGTACGCCGATGGGTCCTGATAAGACGACTTTGGAGGACGCGAGAAGGGTCATCCGCGATTACAACGTGGCCGACCGTCTGCCCGGGAATGTTGTGGACTATCTGATGAATGTAGGACCGGAGGGAGAAACACCGAAGGAATTTCCCGACAACACATATTTCCTTCTGAACACTTTGCCCGACTCCTGTATTTACGCAAAGGAGATCGCTGAGGAAATGGGTATTCCCGCCGTTATTTTATCCTCCTTCTTAGAAGGTGAGAGCAAGGATGCCGGTTCATTCTTCGCTTCCATTGCCCGGGAAGCCCAGGTCTACGGAAATCCCGTCAAACCGCCCTGTGTTATCTTAAGCTCCGGCGAGACGACGACTCAGATACTTGGCAACAGCCTGATTACAGGTCATGGCGGTCCAGGTCAGGAATTAACACTAAGCTTCTCTATCCTTGCCGCGAAAACAAAGGGCGCCTGCATGCTTTCTATTGACTCCGAAGGTACGGACGGAACCACTTCTGTCGCCGGGGGACTTTGCGATTCCAGCAGCTATCCGGCCGCCCTGGAAAAAGGCGTCGACGTCCATGCCGCCCTCCGGGGGCATGCCTGCTATGAAGCGCTGGAGAAAATGGGGGACGCTGTATTTACCGGAAATACCGGCACGAACCTTTGCGATTTTAACATACTATATATTCCGAAAGTTGAGGATTGATATCATGAGTTCAAAAATCAAATCTATCCACGCACGCCAGATTGTGGACTGCAAATGCCGCCCCATGGTGGAAGTCGATGTTGTGACAGACGACGGCCATCTCGGGAGAGGCTGCGCACCTACAGGCTCCTCTGTAGGAATGTTCGAGTCATGCGTACTTCGGGATAATGACCCGAACGAATACCACGGACTGAGCGTACACAAAGCGGTGGACAATGTAAACAAAATAATTGCGCCTGCGATATGCGGCATGGACGCCGCTCGCCAGGATGAAATCGATCAGGTTATGATTGATCTGGACGGCACACCGGACAAGTCCGCCCTTGGAGGAAACGCAGTTTACTCTACCTCCATCGCCGTTCTCAGGGCCGCCGCCGAGTGCGCGCGTAGACCCTTGTATCAATATATTGCCGGAAAATCTATCCAGACCGTTCCCATACCGAGCTTTAATGTCATTAACGGCGGACATTATACGGATCTCACCCAGCCGTTCAATGAATTTATCATCATGCCTTATGGAGCGTCGGATATTTACGAAGCTGTCGAGATGGGTATCAATACCTTTCAAGAGCTGGAAAAAGTTATAACAGGCTATCTGGGGCGCAAACCGGAGGTCGCCCCTTCATATGGTTATGCATCTCCCTCCGAGGACGCCGAAGTGAATCTCGAACTGATTTCAGAAGCTATCGAGAACTGTGGATACACCGGGAAAATCGGCTTTGCCTTTGATTGTGCCTCCAGCGAAATGTATGACAGGAAAACAAAAACATATCTTTTAAAAGGAAAACGTGTCGATTCCGATGAACTAATCGCCTACACAAAAATGTTAACTGAAAAGTTTAATTTTGTATTTATCGAAGACTTGCTCGATGAGGAGGACTGGGAAGGCTACCAGAAAGCCCATAAGGAAATCGCCCGCACGAATCTTATCGGCGACGATTTTATTGTGACAAATCTGACGCGGATTAAAAGGGCTTATGAAATGGATGCGTTGGACGGCTTCATCCTCAAGCCGAATCAGGTAGGAACCATCACCGAGGCCCTGCAGACCTACGCCTTTGCAAAGGAGCACGGCCTTATCGCCATCCCGTCCGGCAGGGCCGGCGGAGTCATCGGCGACGTTGTCATGGATCTGGCGGTCGGCCTTAAGGTCGGATTTATCAAAAACGGCGCCCCCAGATCAGGGGAGCGTATAGACAAGTTGAATTTTTTGATGCGTGCGTGCGACCTTACTCCCGGATGCCGATTAGCGAATATCAGACCCTTATTAAAGTATTAAGTATTACTCTTGCGAAAATCTCCAGCGCACGGTATGATAGTGTTTAAACTGTACTACAGAAATGGAGAATGATATACCATGACAGATTTGACGAAGGATCCTGTGTTTCGGACCATGTGTCTTTTTGCCCTGCCCATGATACTGGGAAATATACTGCAGCAGGGTTATAATGTCGTAGACACTTGGGTAGTGGGGCATTACGTAGGTCCCGGCGCATTGGCCGCGGTCGGCTCCTCGTTTGCGCTGATGACCTTTCTGACTTCCGTCCTTTTAGGACTATGCATGGGAAGCGGAATCGTATTTTCCCGCTGCTTCGGAAGACAGGACAATAAGGCTTTAGAGAAAAGTATCTGTGCGTCCTTTGTTCTGGTCACAGCCACGACCGTCGTTCTTACCACAGTCGCCTTGATAAACGTAGATTTAATTATCCGTTGGCTAAACATTCCCGAGGAAATCACACAGGTGATCAAAGAATATCTGATTCTTGTCTTTTGGGGAATACCGGCCGTAGCCGTCTACAATTACTTTGGAGCGTATTTGAAAGCTATCGGCAATTCTGTTGTCCCGCTTTTGTTTCTCGGCGTTTCCACGGTTCTGAATATTGCGCTTGATATCCTGTTTGTCGCATACTTAGACCGCGGAGCTTCCGGTGCGGCCCAGGCGACTATCATTGCCCAGTACATTTCCGGCGCCGGTATCGGTGCATATGTCATCTTCAAGGACAAGACGATACGTACAAGCCTCCGACATTTTACCCTCAGCAAAAACAGCCTGACGGAGATATCCAGCTATTCGCTTCTGACATGCCTGCAGCAGTCCGTGATGAACTTAGGGATCCTCATCGTGCAAGGACGGGTGAATAGTTTCGGGACCTCCGTCATGGCGGCGTTTGCCGCGTCCACTAAAATTGACGCATTTACCTATATGCCTGCCCAGGAATACGGGAACGCCTTTTCTACTTTTATCGCCCAGAACGCCGGGGCCAGAAAGAAGGACCGCATTACCAAAGGAATCCGGTATGCCTCTGCCACCGTCATTTCCTACTGTCTGCTTGCGTCCGCGGTTCTCTGGTTTTTAGCGCGGCCGCTGATGCTCCTCTTTATTGACGCGAAAGAGACGGCGATCATCGACGAGGGCGTCCGTATCCTGCATACGGTAGGACCGTTCTACAGCGGAATCGGATGCCTGTTCCTGCTTTACGGATTGTACCGGGCGCTCGGGCGGCCTGCGATGTCCGTTATACTCACCGTCGCCTCCCTCGGAACCCGGGTCGCCTTATCATATCTGCTGTCCTCCATCCCCTCGATCGGGGTCGCGGGCATCTGGTGGTCGATTCCCATCGGGTGGGCGCTGGCGGATATGATCGGCGTCCTCTATTATCTAAAGAAAAAGGACAAGCTGCTTCTTCTATAACGGAATCCTATGAAAAATGTCTGGATAACGCCGCCCCGACGAACCCTTTGAACAGCGGGTGCGGCTTATTCGGTCTGCTCTTGAATTCCGGGTGGAACTGCACTCCCACATAGAACGGCTTCTCTGTCAGCTCTATCGTCTCGACGAGCCTTCCGTCCGGCGAAGCGCCGCTGAATACCAGCCCCTTTTCCTTAAGCACATCAAGGTAATCATTGTTAAATTCATAGCGGTGCCTGTGGCGTTCGCTGATTCGGTTCGTACCGTAGCAGCGTTCCATCGTGGTCCCGCTCTTAATCCGGCAAGGGTAAGCTCCCAGCCGAAGCGTCCCGCCCTTGTCAATGTCGTCGCTCTGCCCCGGCATAAAATCGATCACCTTATTCTTACACTGTTCGTCAAATTCTCCGGAATCCGCGTCTGTGATTCCCGCCACATTCCTCGCATACTCGATCACAGCGATCTGCATTCCCAGACAGATTCCCAGATATGGGACGCTGTTTTTCCTGGCATATTCGGCCGCCGTTATCATTCCGGCAATCCCTCGGGTCCCGAATCCTCCCGGTACAAGGATCCCGTCCGCCCCTCCAAGCTTTGCCGCCGCATTTTCCGCCGTAATCTCCTCCGAATCAATCCACTCGATATTTACATAGGTATTGTGATAATAACCGGCATGGTGAAGCGCCTCCGCCACCGAGAGGTAGGCGTCGTGAAGCCCCACGTATTTACCCACAAACCCGATCGTTATGGTCTTCTCCCTCGCCCTGATACGCTGGACCATCATGGTCCACTCCTTCAGGTCGGGCTTTGGCGTATCAAGTCCCAATTCCCGGCAGACAACCTCCGAAAAATTCGATTTTTCAAGCATCAGCGGCGCCTCGTAAAGGTTGGGAAGCGTAATATTTTCAATCACACAGTCCGGCTTCACGTTGCAGAACATGGATATCTTTTTAAATATGGACTCTTCCAGCGGTTCGTCGCAGCGCAGTACGATAATATTCGGATTGATTCCCATGCCCTGCAGCTCCTTCACGGAATGCTGGGTCGGTTTTGACTTGTGTTCCTCTGAGCCGCGCAGAAACGGCACCAGCGTCACGTGGATAAACAAACTGTTCTCCCTCCCGACTTCTAGTGATATCTGCCGTATTGCCTCAAGAAACGGCTGCGACTCAATGTCGCCGATGGTGCCGCCAATCTCTGTGATAACCACGTCGGCGTTCGTCTTACTCCCCACACGATAAACAAACTCCTTGATCTCATTCGTGATATGTGGGATCACCTGGACCGTTGAACCTAAGTATTCCCCTCTTCGCTCTTTATTTAATACATTCCAGTAAACCTTCCCTGTGGTAAGGTTAGAATACTTATTCAAATCCTCATCAATAAAACGTTCGTAGTGTCCCAGATCCAGATCCGTCTCAGCTCCGTCCTCCGTCACATACACTTCGCCGTGCTGATACGGGCTCATCGTGCCTGGGTCCACATTGATATACGGATCCAGCTTCTGCGCCGCGATTTTAAGCCCGCGCGCTTTCAGAAGCCTTCCCAGGGAAGCCGCGGTAATCCCTTTACCCAGACCCGACACAACTCCCCCTGTCACAAATATGTACTTCGTCATACAACATTCTCCTTCTTTGATTCTTATTTCCCACTGTCGCCGTAATTAGAAAGTACTCTGGCAGAAGGGTCCTTCACGTCACAGCCTTCCCAGTCCTTATTCGGCATCCAGAAATCCACGATCATTTCCCCCTGCCCTGGATAGTATTTCTCAAATATCTCCCTGTACAGCAGGGATTCCTTGGTAAAGGGCCTTGCATGGTCATATTTTTTACACCCGTTTTCAAATTCCACTTCCGTATAATATGCCTCGGCATATTCTTTCAAATAATCCACCATGGAATGCCCCACCGCGTCAGAAAAGGCAGCCTTTTCTCTCCAAAGGATTTCTTCGGGCAGATAGTCCCCCTTTTCAAACGCGTGGCGGAGCAGATATTTGCCTTTTCCATACTTGTTCAGCTTCATTTCCGGGTCTATGGACATGACATATTTCACAAAATCAATGTCGCCGAAGGGCACCCGCGCCTCCAGCGAGTTTACGGAAATACATCTGTCCGCCCGAAGTACGTCGTACATATGAAGCTCCCGGATCCTCTTTACGGACTCTTCCTGAAACGCAGCGGCGTCCGGTGCAAAATCCGTATACTTATATCCGAACAGCTCGTCTGATATCTCGCCTGTCAGCAGGACCCGGATATCGGTCCGTTCATGTATCGCCTTGCATATCAGATACATTCCCATGCTCGCCCGGATGGTCGTGATGTCAAATGTCCCCAGAAGATGAATGACTTGCTCTAAAGCAAACAGTACGTCTTCCTTCGTTATGATAATCTCCGTATGGTCACTGCCGATATAATCCGCCGCCTGCTTCGCGTATTTCAGATCAATCGCATCCTCGCTCATGCCGATCGCAAATGTTTTGATCGGCTCGCTGCTCTTTTTTGCGGCGATAGCGCATACCAGGGAGGAATCCAGTCCGCCGGAAAGCAGAAATCCCACTTTTACGTCAGCCACCAGCCTTTTCTCCACCCCGGCGACAAGTTTATCGTGAATCTTCCGACAGGCTGTCTCCAGATCGTCGCCGCTAATCTCGGATACCTTAGCGATGTCGCAGTAACAGATAAACTCCCCGTTCTTATAATAATGCCCCGGCGGAAACGGCATGATCCTTTCCGCCAGCCCTACAAGGTTTTTCGCCTCACTTGCAAAAATGATCACACCATTTTCATCATATCCATAGTACAGCGGACGGATACCGATCGGATCTCTTGCCGCGATATATTCTTTGGTTCTTCCGTCATATATTACGCAGGCAAATTCCGCGTCCAGCATTTTGAACATCCCTACGCCGTACTCAAAATACATCGGAAGCAAAATCTCGCAATCCGACTCGCTGGCAAATGAATACTGGGACGACAGCTTCTCCCTCAGCTTCTCAAATCCATAAATCTCCCCGTTACAGACGACATAGCTCCCTTCCCTCTCAAACGGCTGCATCGCTTCCGGCGTGAGTCCCATGATGGCAAGCCTGTGAAAACCTAAAATCCCATTCCCCGTGTCAATGATCCGGCTGTCGTCCGGTCCTCTGGAAATGGTTCTTTCAAATCCCTTCTGAAATATATCAAGATCGGCGCCTCTCCCGCAGTAACCCATAATCGAACACATAATATAACCCTCCTGTCCCCTTCTCCAATACGGCAAAAAGGGCGTCTTTGAGAGTATATCTCAAAGACGCCCTTGCCTTTACCTATCACACTTTACACCTATGATAAATGTTTGTCAACTGTTTTTTGTGAATTGAAACCTACTCAAGATATGGTTTTAAATATTTATCAAAATGATCTGTTAAATCTTTATCCGTCATATCAGGTCTCCACATAAAGAAATTCTTATCATACTCATCAAACCAAAAGGCAATTTCTCTGTTTCTTTTCGGGTCACGAGTTATATCGCCCACAAACACAACCTTTCGTGTGCATTTCCCCGGCCCGCACTGCGGTCTTTACCTTCTACCCATCCATCCTGCCGTTTAATTTCGCCAAAAAGAATTTTACCTGTTCTGGTATTTTCAATAGCAAAATCCGGAGACACGCCCCACTTTGTAGTCTCGACCATAATAGGTGGATTATATATTTGACTTACAACATAATCCGGCAGCTGAACCTGTGCATACAGACTCTTCAAATGTTTGGGCTTTTCATACAGGATATATTCTGTCCCCTTCAAATGTTCCTTAAAAGCCTTATACAGATTTTTCTCCGCATTGGAGGCTTTTGTACCACTTTCTGTCTGCCAGTTTCCCCGGCCCGCTAACTCCTTTTTAGCCACTATGTACCTCCTTACAATCCTTTAAATAGTTCCTCAAGGCTCACTCCCAGACCCCTTGCAATTTTATCAATATTTTTGAGCGAAATATTGCGTTTGCCGCTTTCGACAGATGCATAATAGGTTCGATCCATATCTATAGACAGCGCAAACTTCTCTTGACTAATCCCCAGATTATTTCTCAACTGTTTTATTTGTTCACCAAATTTTTCTGTAATCATAAACGCACCTCATGATATATTATATTTATTTGTTGCTTATACGGCAACGGATTATAAGCAACACTGCTTTCTTGACTATTGGAAGTATAGCAGTTATAATAATTTCTATCAATCATGCAGCGGGAGAATGGTTATGGTAAATTATAAAGAAAAGGAAATCACAGCATATTCCTTATATAGTGTACAGCAGAAAGAAAGAACAAAACTAAATCCCTTAAAGGATATTTATCCACAGTTACCATGTAAAAAATATCAAGTAATATACGCTGACCCGCCATGGGATTATGGCGGTAAAATGCAGTATGATAAGACTACGATTAAAACTGAAAATGTCGGGTTCGAGAAGAAAATATTTTTAAGCTCTGCTACATTTAAATATCCTACATTAAAATTAAAGCAGTTAAAAGAACTTGATATTGCCTCTATTGCGGATAATGATTGTCTATTATTTATGTGGACTACCGGACCACAGATGTCAAATTCTATAGAACTGGGAAAAGCTTGGGGCTTTGAATACAAAACCGTCGCTTTTGTTTGGGATAAAATGGTACATAATCCTGGTAGATATACATTAAGCCAGACAGAATTTGTATTGGCATTTAAAAAGGGAAGATTTCCACAGCCACGAGGCGCAAGGAACATCAGACAGATGGTTGCAGTACACCGGGGGAAACATAGTGTAAAACCCATCGAAGTTATAGACGGCATCACTAAAATGTTTCCGCAACAGGATAAAATTGAACTATTTGCTCGAAACAATTATATCGGCTGGGATAACTGGGGTCTTGAGATCCCAGATTCAAAAATTGAGATTGTAACTGGTTTAGAAAATTCAACAGAAAATAACGAAGAGCAACTTACATTAAGCCTATAAGTAAAAGTATTTTCCGAAATGTGGATTATGTTTTATTGACAAATCCCTCTATCAACGGTATAAATGATAGTAAAACCAAGAAGAAAGCAGGTGTCCGTATGAAATATTCAAGACAAGAGGTCGAGCAGTATATTGAAGAAGAAGACGTGAAGTTTATCCGCCTCGCCTTCTGCGATGTGTTCGGCAGACAGAAAAATGTATCCATCATGCCGCAGGAACTGCCCCGTGCTTTTGAATATGGCATCGCGATCGACGCCTCGGCCATCGCAGGCTTTGGGGGCGAGACACATTCGGACCTGCTGCTTCACCCGGACCCTGAGACGTTAATCCCCTTGCCGTGGCGCCCGGAACAAGGGCGGGTCGTCCGTATGTTTTGCTCTGTCACTTACCCGGACGGCAGAGCCTTCGAGTGCGATTCCCGGACGCTCCTTAAAAAGGCGGTTCAAGACGCAAAGGATTCCGGCTATGAGTTCTTTTTCGGGGTGGAACAGGAATTCTATCTATTTAAACTTGACGAGAACGGCTCTCCTACCAGAGAGCCTTACGACAATGCAGGATATATGGACATCGCCCCGGAAGACAAAGGGGAAAATATACGGCGCGAGATCTGTCTCACCCTTGAACAAATGGGCATCCGTCCGGAAAGCTCCCATCACGAAGAAGGCCCGGGACAGAACGAAATTGATTTTCGTTACTCCGACCCGGTTACGGCTGCGGACAACGCCTTGACGTTCCAGACTATCGTACGCACATCAGCGCATAAAAACGGTCTTTTTGCGGACTTTACCCCGAAACCCCTTGAAGACGCGCCTGGAAATGGTTTTCACATCAATATGTCCGTCAAGGATCGGGCCGGCCGCGTTATTCTGGATAGTATGATCGCCGGTATCCTCGATAAGATTCAGGACATGACCGTTTTTCTTAACCCGTCGGAAGCTTCCTACCATCGTTTCGGGAACCAAAAAGCGCCGAAATACATCTCCTGGTCCAGCGAAAACCGCTCTCAGCTTGTGCGTATTCCTGCCGCCGTCGGAGAATACCGGCGGGCTGAGCTGCGTTCTCCGGATCCGGCGGCGAACCCCTATCTGGCATTTTCACTGCTGATCTATGCCGGCCTTCACGGGCTGAAAGAACTTATTCTTCTGCCCCCGGCCGCGGATATGAACCTATATTTGGC
>CAMNWW010000061.1 GCA_946566415.1 uncultured Lachnospiraceae bacterium
CTTTACCCGCATCACACATTCTGTCGTCACGCCTGCCATCGTCAGGCCGATTACAGGCTTGTCCGTTTTGTAGGATGTCCGCTCCCTCATTTCCACCATACCTGTGACTGCGCCAACCCCTGCGGAAAAAATTGGAATCGTGATGGAATTTAAGCCGCAGATATCACAGATAGAAGGAATCATTACAATATCGCGGGAGCCTACATAATCTCCAAAACAGGCGGAGCCACAGGCAATTGTCGATACCATAACCTTCGGAAATCCAATAGGCAGCGCCTGCATGGCCGCCGTAGACATTGCACTTCCCTGTCCTCCGCCTAATGACAAAACTCCCTGTACCCGCTTCTCCTCATAAAGCCGTAGCAGCATACTTCTCAGACCTTTTGTCATAGCTTTCTGAAGCGCCGCTTTTCCGTTCTTTCTATAAGCCTCCAGATCCTCGACTCCACCCAGCTTTAGTATCTCATGCCGGGTAATGTCCGGGCGGATCACAGGCTCGAACAGCATACCTGAATCTAAAATGAGCGCCTGATGCCCGGACTCTTCAATCTTTTCTTTTAAAAAAGCCGTCTCAGGCCCTTTTGTATCCAATGTAGCGATTACTCCTATAACAGCCATTTTTCCACTCCTTCACATTTCTCTATAAGCCTAATACCGGGGTCTTTTCAAATCGTTCAACCAGAGAAGGCTCATGTGTCGGCAGGATAAAATTCGTATCCGGACATCTTCTCTTAATCTCCCGGACACTTTCCCACCAATCCGTCAAGCTGACAAATCGCGCAGAAGGAGTAACGTCATATAAAATATCCGGAATGGGTTTCAGATTGTCCATCAAAAATACCGCGTCTCCAATCAAATGATACGTGCCTTCCTTTGTGTCTACTTCCACAGCCTGATGTCCTGGAGAATGACCAGGCGTCGGATATACTCTTACTCCGGGAACAATCTTGGCCTCTCCGTCTATCAGTTCAAATTCACAGCCTATAAAAGGCGCCTCCAGCCCCAGCTCCTTGTATTCATATGATTTATAGTAAAGCGGGAGCGGATGCATCGCAAATTCATACTCTTTTCTCTGTGCGTAGTACTGTGCATTTACAAATTCCTTCATATAAAAAGTATGATCCCAGTGCAGATGTGTAAAAATAATTTTCTTAACATCCTCTGGTTTATACCCCGCTTTTCTGACTGCCGCCGGCATTGCCTGATCCAAAAGCTGCTCGGAACCAGGATGATGATATGTATTGGCACGATCCGTGTCTGCCATTCCTGTATCTACCAAAATCAGCTCGTCGCCTGTATTTAACAAATAGGCGTACACCGGAAGCTGTCTGTCCTCACTGGATACATTTTGATAATATTTGTGTGTAGACGGATGGTAGTGATATGTCTTCGGATTCGATGTACAAAATCCAGAATTTAAAGGTGTGATTGTAATACTCATATTTCCTCCAATCTATCGCCGCCAGGCGATTTTATTCAGGTACCCCGAGTGTACACGAGGGGGTTCCTCCAATCTATCGCCGCCAGGCGATTCTAATATAATAAAACAGCGATTCCAACAAGTATAATGCCCGACAGGCACATGGACAGGCTCGCCATAGCCGCCTGTTCCTCTCCAAGTTCAAGTGCTCTTACCGTCCCTAGTGCATGACAGCTCGTTCCCAGGCTTACGCCTGCCGCCACCGGATCAGACAGCTTCAAAAACCGAATCAGATACGGAGACAATAAAAGCCCCGTAATTCCGGTGATGGAGACACACGCTATTGTAATCGAAGGAATTCCCCCGATCATTTCCGAAACAGCTATAGCAAATGGACCTGTCACGGACTTTGGCAGAATCGTCATCGTCATCTGCTCTTCCATCCCCAATACCCTGCACAAAACTACCGTGCTGACAATCGCTGTCACTGTGCCCGCCGCGCAGCCTGCCGCAACAGGCAGCCAATTTCGCCGCAGACTTCCGATTCTTCGATACACCATCATCGCCAGGATACACGTAACCGGCGACAGCATCACATGAATCAGATTTCCCCCTTTTTGATAATCCTCCAGAGATATATTCGCCACACTAAGAAACAGACAGATAGAAACAAGCGAAAACACGAGGGGATTAAAAAAAAGACTGTCTTTTTTCTTTTTCAGCGCTCCGGCCATAGCATAGACCACACAGGTGAGCGTCAGGCCGAACATCGGAGACGAGGTTATCTCTTTCATTATTAATCTGCCCCTCCCTTCATAAGACGTCTGACAAAAACTACTGTGTAATAGCTGGAGATTAGTGTTAACACAAATGAAAGCAGACAAATTAACAGTATCTTTACCACATGCTGCCGGATAATATCAAAATACTCCAACATACCCACAGAAACAGGAATATAGAAAAAGGCCATATTGTCCAGAAGGAAATCCCCCGCCTCTTTTATTTTCTCTTCCTTCAGAAGACCGCATATCAGTAGAAAAAATAAAAGCAGCATACTAACAATTCCGCTTGGGCATGTAAACGGAAGTACTGCTGAAATCCCTTCTCCCGCCAGACATATACCAAAAATAATTCCTAGCTGGCATATCACTTTCAAACTTCTTACCACCTTTCTCCAATTTTTACAAAATTTGACTTTTTTTAAATTCTCCGCTATAATTCAGGAAACAAAACCTTTTGGAGTGTTATGAATATGAAGCCAAAAAGCCCTGCGCAAACCAATACTATTTCTGATATGGTATATGAACAATTACTTCAGCAAATCATTTCCGGACGTTACAAGCCCGGAGACCGGATTCCTCCTGAAAATGAACTGCGGGAGGAATTTAATATCAGCCGTAATACTCTCCGGACCGCTCTTAATAAGCTGAACACCCTGGGCATTCTTGAAACCCGCCGCGGGGACGGAAGCTATGTAAAAAAGCTCGGCATGCAGATGTATCTGAATTCCTTCATTCCCGCCATGCTTATCAGTGAAGACAGTCTGATGGAGCTTATGCAGCTGCGTAAGGCCATTGAGGTCGCCGCGGCACGTCTGGCCGCAGAACGTGTAACTCCTGAGGACATTACTGCATTAGAGAGGGCCTATGAATCCTCTACGCTGGCCGGTGAAAATATGAAAGCCTATGCCAAGACCACCATTGATTTTCATCTTCAGATAGCTGTCGTTTCCAAAAACCAGATATTTTCCACTATGATGGAGATGATCAAGCATATTCTCACCTCCAAGATGGAAAGCTTTTTAATCTATTCCAGAAATGACAGAAATTCAACCTATTATCATTTTATGATTCTGCAGGCCATTAAGAATAAAAAGCCTGACGAGGCCGCCTACCTGATGGACCAGCACATGAATTTCCTTGTAGACCAGGTTCGGATTTACAATGATTATGTAAAAATTCATCCCGAATTTTTGACCAAATATTCCGACGTCTGACAACCTTACATTTATGTAAACAGGTACTGCATATATCTCTGTCCCGGCACATTTTTATGTGGCAGTGTACAGTGATATATGCAGCATTTTTTACGATTATTTTTTCTTCAGATATTTCTGTGTATCAATCGCAACTGCAATCAGAATAATTCCGCCCTTCACTACGAACTGCATATAAGGACTTACTCCAACATAATTCAACCCATAATTGATAACCTGGAACATGACTACGCCCGTTACTACGCCGCTGATACGTCCGATACCGCCGCGCATTGATACTCCCCCTACCACACAGGCGGCAATCGCATCCAATGCATATTCCGCTCCCAGGGCATTCGTTACGCTTCCGGTCCGGGCCGCCTCCAACGCGCCTGAGAACCCGTAGAGTAGTCCTGCTATCAGGTATATAATCAGGATTCCCTTTACAATATTAACGCCGCAGACCGCCGCCGCTTCGGAATTGCCGCCGATCGCATACATATTTTTCCCGATTTTGGTCTTATTCCATACCACCCACATAATTCCCGCGCAGGCAATCGCATACAGCATAATGAAGGGTACACGGAAATTCCAGATATAAAACCCGCCCTGTGCAAAGGTGATAAAAACCGGATCCATGCTTCCTACCGGAGAACCGTTTGACAATCCCTGGAAATATATGGAAAACAAGCCGTAAACCACTTGCTGTATGCCTAGAGAAGCAATAAAAGGAGCAACCTTTAATTTTGCGACAAAGAATCCGTGAAGCAGAGAAAATAACGCACAGAGCACCATTCCCAGTAAAATCGGAAGAATAATGGGGAGACGCGGCATATCCTTGTAAATCCGAATCGAGGAGTCTACAGACTGCAGAAGCGACGCACAGATAACCGCCGACATACCGGCCATACGTCCCGCCGCCAGGTCAGTTCCCCCTAAAATAATAATCCCCGCTACTCCCAGCGCCAAAATCAGACGCGTAGAAGCCTGAGCCAGAATAAAGGAAAGATTCTGGATGTTCAGGAAGCTCGGCTCCATAACCACAATGACTCCCACCACAATCAACAGAATAATATAAATTGCATATTTTAATAAAAACTCTTTCGCTTTTGCTTTTTCCATCTTTTCTCCTCCTTACATTGTAATTTTCATCGCCGAATAGGCGATTAAATTCAGGGATCCCGTCCTCGGGGTTACAGGTACATTGCGCAGTACCGCATAATTTCTTCCTGGCTGGTTTCTTTTGCATCTACGATGCCTGCCACGCGGCCGTTACTCATCACCAGAATCCGATCTGCCACTCCCAAAAGCTCCGGCATCTCCGAGGAAATAAAGATAATCGCTTTTCCTTTGGCAGCCAACTCATCCATTAATTTGTATATTTCATATTTTGCGCCGACGTCAATACCACGGGTAGGTTCGTCCAGCATCAGCACCTCCGGCTCATTGAGAAGCCATCGCCCAATAATAACCTTCTGCTGATTTCCACCGGACAGATTGCCGATCGCCTCCTTTTGATTCGGAGTTTTTACTTTCATGGAATCAATCACCCATTGTGTATCCTTTTCCATGCGCTTATCATTTACAAAGCCAAATTTACAATAAGCGCTGATATGTGAAATAATGGAATTAAAACAAATGTTCAGATCACTGAAAATTCCTGTCTGTCTCCGCTCCTCCGTCAAAAGGGCAAAATCATGTTTGATCGCCTGCAGAGGGTTATTGACAGTAATTTCTTCTCCCTTATAAAATATTTTACCCGACTCTCGCCTGCGAAGCCCGAAAATAGTCTCTACAAGCTCTGTTCTTCCGGATCCCACAAGACCTGAAACTCCCAGAATCTCTCCCTCCCGGAGTTCAAAGGAAGCCTCTTTCACCGTCGGCATATAGGTTCCGGTCAGATTCTCCACCTTAAGTATCACGTTATCCGACGGGTGGTTCGTCTTTTCTGGAAAACGGTTAGACATCTCGCGTCCAACCATAAGGGAAACGATCTGGTCGAAATTCATATCCTTCGCTTTTCCCGTATGTATCCAGGTTCCGTCCCGCATAACCGTAATTTCATCCGATATACGGAAAATCTCGTCCATTTTATGCGAAATATAAATCATGCCAAGCCCGCGCCCTCGGAGCTTGCCGATAATTTCAAATAAATGCTCCACTTCCTTTTCCGTCAAAGAGGAAGTCGGCTCGTCAAATATAATGACTTTGGAATTATAGGAAACAGCTTTTCCTATTTCTACCATCTGTCTCTGGGACACTGACAAATCACCGATTTTCTGCTGCGGATCCACGTCAATATTTAAGTCGTCGAAGATTTGCTTTGTGTCCTCGTACATTTTATGATGGTCGATAAAGCCCTTTTTAATCGGAAAGCGCCCCAGCCAGATATTTTCCATAACGCTTCGCTGGAGCACCTGGTTGAGTTCCTGATGAACCATAGAAATCCCATGTTCCAACGCACTCTTCGGTCCCGTAAAATCAACCTCTTCCCCCTGATATATAATCCTGCCGCCATCTTTATGATAGATACCGAACAGGCATTTCATCAGGGTAGATTTCCCAGCTCCGTTCTCTCCCATCAAGGCGTGTACGGAACCCGGCGCAAGCTGAAGGTGCACTCCGTTAAGCGCCTTTACACCCGGAAATTCTTTTGTAATATCAAGCATTTCCAATAAATACTGTTCGTTTGCCTGGATATCCTCCATTTCTTTCACCACACCTTCTTAAAATGCGGACGGAACATTCCGCCCGCATACCTCGTCTTATTTTAAAATCACCTGTCCCGGCTTTACTTATACATAGCCCATGCTGTGTCAATATTCTCTAAGCGAATCGGAATAGAATCTACGAAGAAGAACTTGGATTCCTCCTCATATGGGTATTCGATATCCGTCTGGATATCCACGCCGTTCATTGCATTCTGGATTACCTTGAAACCAGTTGCTCCTTCGCTAATCATATCTGTCATAACAGAACCTTTCAGATATCCTGCTTCCATTGCCTCAAGACCCGTCTGGATACAGTTAATTCCATATACCGCCATAGTCTTTCCGCCGTCTTCAAAATATCCCTGTGCCTTTAAAGCTTCAATCGCGCCAAGCGCCATTGCGTCATTCTGAGATAATACTACTTCAATCTCGTCACCGTACTTTGAAATCCAGGCGTCCATGATATCCTTTGCCTTCTGTGTATTCCAGCCTCCTACCTGCATGTCTAACATTTCACATTCTACGTCGGAAGCATCAATTATTTTTTCCATACCAACCAGACGTGCTTCTGAGTTCTCATGCCCATTCTCGCCCTTAATGACTACGAACTGGATTTTTCCGTCTCCATTCTTATCCAACGAAGAGTCGGCTTTGAAATCGTCAATCATCATCTGGGTCTCCTGCTCTCCCGGAAGCTGCGTAGCACAGCCTACATACCAGCAATTGTCATAAGTATTCAGAACTTCTGCCGTAGGCTTCTTGTTCAAAAATACAACCGGCGTATTGGAAGGACGGCACTTCTCGATAACTGTTTCTGCCGCCGTAGACTCAACCAGGGCTACACAAAGCCCGTCTACTCCTTTCGACAAAAGCGTATCAACCTGTTCTGTCTGCGTAGGCTGATTATCGTTCGCATCAGACGTCTGATAGGAGACACCCGCTTTATCTGCTTCTGCCTCTAATCCTTTTCTTACATAGGAAATGTAATCATTCGCATAGTTAAAAATTAAAACACCTATGTTCTTGCCTTCGGAGCTTTCTCCGCTTTCTCCGCCTTCTGAACCGGCAGACTCCTCTTCCTTCCCGGCGTCGGCAGGTTCCGAACATCCCATGAGACCTGCGAGCCCTGACATTGCCAATACAGACGCCAAAACTAATGCGATAACCTTCCTCTTCTTCATAAAAAGTTCCTCCTTTTGTTTGATGTATTGTTTTGCCGTACTTGTTCTACAAATTCACTCTATCACGCATTCAGCATATTGTCAATATTTTTTCAATGTTTTCACTTTTTATATTTACTTTTCACCGATTTTATTCCTTTCATTTCTTGTACAAATCGTCATTTTTACTTATTTTCTGGTTTTCTTATGGGTTTTTATTCATTTATATATTGACTCATTTACTTTTTTAGTGTTAAAATCCTCTTACCTTGTAGTACTAATTATAATTTCGTGAAAGGAGAAACCACGATATGATCAAGCACATTGTTTTATGGAAAATCAATAAGGACGGAACCCCCAAAGACCGGCAGAAAACGCTGGAAGAATTCCACGCGAAGGTAGAATATCTAAAAACCATTATACCAGAAATCAAGGAGGCCCGGGTTGCCCTCAGCTATAACGGAGGAGACGCCTTTCATCTGTGCATTGATTCCGTTTTTGAAAGTGACGAAGCTCTCCAGACCTATATCAACCACCCGGAGCATCTGAAAGTCCGTGCATGGCTCGATACCGTCGCCTACGACAAAACTGTTTTTGATTACGAAATGTAACCGGAGGGATTATGGAAACAGAATATTTTTATATCGGAACTTATACACAGCCCATTTTATTCGGCACCGGTGATGTTTTTCACGGAAAAGGGAAAGGAATTTACAGCCTTTCCCTGAATACAAAAACCGGAGAAATTAATCTGGAGGGAACGCCCGCGCCCGCAGATAACCCTTCTTATTTGTGCATCTCGCCGGACAGGAAGTATCTGTATGCTGTAAACGAGCTGAAGGAATATGGCGGACAAGCCTGCGGCGCTGTATCAGCCTTTTCAATAACCCCCTCCACAAAAGCTTTGACCTACCTGAATTCACAACCCACAGGAGGAACAGACCCGTGCCACGTTGCCGTCAACGACGCCCAGACCCATGTGTACGTATCAAATTTCATGAGCGGCAGTGTCTGTGTATTTCCAATCAAGGACAACGGATTTTTAGGAAACGCAAGCCAGTTTATTCAGCACGAAGGAAGCAGTGTCATAAACGCCCGGCAAAAAGGGCCCCATGCACATTCTCTTGCATTCGACCGCACGCAGACGCACGCTTTTGTACCGGATCTGGGCATTGATAAGCTAATGGTCTACAAAACAAATTTCACCGAAGGCACTCTTGTGCCTGCGGACACTCCATTTTATCAGACATTTCCAGGGGCAGGGCCAAGGCACTGTGAATTTCATCCTAATTATCGTTTTTGTTATCTGATCAATGAAATTGCTTCCAGCATCTCCCTCCTGCACTATGACGAAGACAGCGGAAGCTTCACCCTGATACAGACAATCTCCACAATCCCCGGTGAATACGACGGATACAACATTTGCGCAGACCTGCATCTTACTCCGGACGGAAGATATCTGTATGCCTCTAACCGGGGCCATAATACCCTCGCCGCTTTTTCTGTGAATCAGGATGACGGCGAGCTTACCTTACTCGATATCACCCCCTGCGGCGGAGAAGTCCCCCGGAATTTTTGCATCAACGGCTCCGGCCGTTTCCTGCTTACAGGCAATCAGGATACAGACAATATTACTGTTTTTTCTATCTGCCAGGATACCGGAAAGCTTACAAAAATTTATGACTTATCTGTTCCAAGCCCTGTTTGTATCCGGCAGTTTCTGCCAGAAAGGAGTCTTATATGAGAAACACTGTTATAGTTGTAGGGAGCGGCCTTATGGGAAGCGGCATCGCCTGCTGCTCTGCATTAGCCGGAAACCCTACTGTATTAATCGATTTAAACCTTGACAACGCAGTAAGGGGGAAAGAGAACGCCGCGAAAAATATTGACGAACTGGCTTCCAACGAGCTATGCACTGCCGAAGAGGCCCAAAAAGCTAAATCACTTCTCGCCGCCGACCAAAATTACGCGAATTACAAAGACTCAGCCTGTATGGTTATTGAAGCTATTTTTGAAAATCTGCAGGCAAAGCAAAGTCTCTTCAAGGACATGGACCAGATATTCCCCGCAGAGGTTCCCCTTTGCAGTAACACCTCCGGTCTGCGTATTACAGATATCAGCGCTCTGTGCGGCGTCCACCCGGAACGCACAGTGACGACACATTTTTGGTTCCCCGGCCATCTCGTACCTCTGGTAGAGGTTGTTGTAGGCGACAGGACGGATATCCATATCGCCGCTTCCGTGAAAGCCGCCCTGAACAGCTGGGGAAAGGCTGCCGTACTCGTAAAGAGGGATCTTCCCGGTCAGCTTGCTAACCGGGTTCTGCAGGCTGTAATCCGCGAAGCCGTCAACATCGTAGAAATCGGTCTTGCCGACCCGGAAGATATCGATACAGCCGTTAAAATGGGAATGGGTATCCGGCTTCCCGTATGGGGTCCTCTGGAGCATATCGAGGCGGCAGGCCTGGATTTATGCCAAAATGTGCAGCGCACCGTACTTCCCGAAATAAGCGCCCGTACCGATCCTTCCCCTCTGTTTGCAGAGCTGGTAGATAACGGAAATCTAGGTTATAAAACCGGCAAAGGGTTCTACGATTGGTCCGTAAAGGATATGGACAAACTGGCAAAAAACAGAAACGATTTTATTATCTGCGCGAGGAAATTCATGAGCGAGCGTAAAATACTTAAAGCAAAGGACTCCCA
>CAMNWW010000062.1 GCA_946566415.1 uncultured Lachnospiraceae bacterium
CCAAGACTTTTCCCGATCCAATATAAAAGCCCCAGAATCCAGCTTGTAAAAATTCCATATAAAATGACCGGACCTGCAATCGTAAAAATCTTACAGCCTATTCCAAAGACCTGTCCTTCTTTCTTGTATTCGATTGCGGGCGCCGCCACCGAATTTGCAAATCCTGTAATTGGAACCAAGGCTCCCGCTCCTCCCCAGTTCGCTATCTGGGGATAAATTCCAACCCCGGTCAAAATTACACTGAGCAATACTAAAATCAAAGAACACCAGGAACCGCTGGTATCCTTATCCAGGCCAAGCGCCTTGCAGTACTCAAGGATTCCCTGGCCTGCCACACAGATCACGCCTCCGGTCACAAAAGCTTTAGCCATACTTGGCGCCAAAACCCGTACCGGAGTTTTTTCCTTCACATATTCTTCATAAGCTTTATCTCTTCTTTCTTTCGCCGCATGCGGCGCCTCAACTGCTTTCATTGAAATTTTCCTCTCTTTCTCATTGCCGAACAGACAATTCTAATCAGGGATCCCGAATAAACGCACGGTTTCCCGAATGAGTTTTACCAACGCATGTAAAAAAATACGAACGCGCCTATACCTTTTCCAAGCGCCATTCCCAGTATCAGATAAGGGATGCATTTGAGAAGCTTTACCCTCCTTACAAAGATTGGGAAAATGTTCAGCACCTCCGCCAGAGCCATCGACCAACACCCCACAAAGATTCCGGAAAACAATCCGAATACCGGGAGAAGCCACTCGCCGTTGGGAATCCGGATATGATACACCCAGAAGATATTTCCCAGCATCCCGCCCAGCGCGATACAATCCTCATAGAACAAAATATGATCTCCCGTGTGTGTACGGTCGGCAAAATCGGAAACGACCCCCAGACCAATGATGAACGAAAACAGACCTGCCGCCACCCCGAATCCGGCGCTAAGCCCCAGTATTCCCAGAATTACCTGTTTTCCCCACATCTATTTCTTTCTCCTTTCTGGAGTACGCCTCTACCAACGTGGACTGGATATCATTCTCATACAATCGCATTTCCACTTCCATCGGCGTCGGATCCACCGAAAACCGTTTTCTTCCAAAATGGTTAAAAAATACCAGAATGCCCATGATGAGTCCCACACAATACGTCAATTCCAATATAGTAAAACCATCCGACGGATACCCCGTCACAAGTTCATAGATCTGCCCGAACATCTTTGTAACCGACACATCATTATTAAAAGACATAATTGAAAATGCCGCTCCCAGAAATGTAATACCTGCAATCACGACAACCTTCATCCAATGCAAAAGCATATTTTGTTTTTCCGGTTTCTCATAGGTCACAATCAGGTCTGTTTCCCCCTCGTTCTGGATATCCAGAGAAGGGTATTCTTGATGGATGCACTCAATAATCTTCAAGATCGACAGTACGAACCGATGCTGTCCCGTCTCCGGTATTTTCAGGATCCGCAGTGATTTTACTTTATTTACCACATTTTGATTGCTGCACTCCATAGCCAGGATATCTCCCAACGTAACATTTAACTGCCGTACCTCTGTATTTTTTTCTCCTTTAATATACAGAATATCATTACCACCAGCTGCCATGACCTATCGATCTCTCCCATCCGTCTATTACATTTGCGATCAGCGTTCCCTGCGCCATGTCGCTTCCGCTGCTGACATTATAATAGTAATAAACAATTCCGACACAGACTGCCGCGAGAACGACAAGAAGCAGGCAGAGCCGGATTCTTTTTCTTGCTTTTTCCATAAACCTGCACCTTCCTTTCTGGTGGTAGTATGTCAGATTTTCTGCAAAATATTCTCTTCATTAAAAAATGCAGAAAAACAGGAGATATCCTCACTGCTCCCACAATGAGGATATCCCCTGTCCTTATTAAAACCATATGATTACTTATTCTTCTCCGATCCTATGGCAAGCGGCAAAATGCTCCGGTCCAACTTCCCTGAACTCGGGCGTCTCCTGCCTGCAGCGGTCGGTCGCGTAGCGGCAGCGTGAAGCGAAACGGCACCCTGGTTTCGGATTGATCGGACTTGGAATCTCTCCTTCAATATTGATTCTCTTCTTCTCCCTCTCCGTCTCCGGATCCGGGATCGGAATCGACGACATCAATGCTTCCGTATACGGATGCTTCGGGTTTGTGTACAGCTCATAAGACGGAGCCATCTCCACCATTTTCCCAAGGTACATAACACCGACACGGTCAGATATATGCTTTACCATCGACAAATCGTGTGCGATGAACATATATGTCAGTCCGCGCTCCTTTTGAAGCCGGATAAGGAGGTTAATGATCTGCGCCTGAATTGACACGTCCAAGGCAGAAATCGGCTCGTCGCAGACGATAAATTCCGGCTCGATCGCCAGCGCCCGGGCAATCCCGATTCTCTGCCTCTGCCCGCCTGAGAACTCGTGCGGAAAACGGTTCGCGTGCTCGGATGTCATATTGATCGTCCGGAGCAGTTCATAGATCTTATCCGTCCTTGCCTGTCCAGTATAAAGACCATGAATGTCGATACCCTCGCCGATAATATCCCCAACCGTCATACGGGGGTCAAGCGACGAATACGGATCCTGGAAAATAATCTGCGCTTTTCTTGTAAAATCCTTTTTCTCCTTGCCTTTTAACTCATTTACTTTGATCCCGTCAAAGATGATATCGCCGGAGGTTGCTGGATACAGTCCCATAACTGTTTTCCCGCAGGTTGTTTTCCCGCAGCCGGATTCGCCCACTATCCCAAGTGTCTCTCCCTTGTAAATCTGAAAACTAATGCCGTCGACTGCTTTCAAAATCGCATTTTTCCCTACTTTAAAATGCTTTTTCAAGTCTTTGACTTCTACCAATACCTTTTTCTCACTCATCACCTGATACCTCCGCTTAACTCGGCTATGCCATGCTTTTTCGCCTCTTCACTGAGCATCCAACAGTTGCAGGCATGTGTATCGGAAAAGACTTTCTCATCCGGCATTCCTTTTCTGCAGATCTTCATGCCGTACTCGCACCGCGGCGCAAAGGAACAGCCGACCGGCGGATTCAGAAGATCCGGCGGCGTCCCCATAAGTGAGTACAAACTTGCTTTATTTTCCATCTTAAGGGTCGGAACCGATTTCAATAGAGCCATTGTATATGGATGCTTCGGCTGATAGAATATCTCGTCAACCGTTCCATGTTCTACAAGAGTCCCCGCATACATAACCTGAATCCTGTTCGCATAAGCCGCGACAACGCCGAGGTCATGGGTAACCAAGATGATCGCCGTATTAAATTCCTTCTGAATATCCGCCATCAAATCCATAATCTGCGCCTGGATCGTTACGTCTAATGCTGTCGTCGGCTCATCGGCAATGAGCAGATCCGGGTTACAGGCCAGCGCCACGGCAATCATTGCCCTCTGACGCATTCCGCCGGAAAATTCATGGGGATACTGGTTAATACGAACCTTTGGGTTCGGGATCCGTACCAATTCCAAAAGCCGCAGAACCTCGGCGCGGATCTCTTCCTTTGTTTTCTGTGTATGTAATTTAATGCCCTCCGCTATCTGGGCTCCGATCTTCATCGTCGGGTTTAGGGATGTCATAGGATCCTGGAAAATCATGGACACATCATTTCCACGGATATTACGCTTTTCCTTTTCCGGAAGCCTGAGCACGTCTTTCCCATTCAGGATAATCTGTGAATTCTCATCAATAACGGTCTGATGCTTCGGCAGGATTCCAATAATGGATTTCGCCGTCACCGTTTTCCCGCAGCCGGACTCTCCCACCAGCGCCACCGTTTCCCCCTTATCCACATGGAAACTGACGCCCCTTACTGCCTGGACAATTCCTGCATAGGTCTTAAAAGACACTTTCAAATCTTTTACTTCTAATAATCTCTCAGCCATTTTTTCTCCCTACTTTCTCAGTTTTGGATCCAGTGCGTCTGTCAGTCCGTCACCGATCAAATGAAAAGATAATACCGTAAGCACGATCATCAGACACGGGAAAAACAACTGATAGGGGTCGAACATAAGCCTTGTCTGATAAAGCGAAGCCAAAGCGCCCCAGCTCGTCTCCGGCGGTTGAACACCCAGCCCGATATAGCTGAGGAAGGATTCAGAGAAAATAAAGCTCGGAATAGAAAGCGTCAGGTTTACGATAATGATTCCCAGCGTATTGGGAAGCAGGTGCTTTACAATGATTCTTGCCGGGCTTGCCCCAAGGGCTGTGGCCGCGGCGACAAAATCCTGCTGCTTAAGCTGCATAACCTGACCGCGGACCATACGCGCCGTTCCGGTCCATGCCGTGATCGTCATGGCAAATACAAGGGCGAACATACTTCTCCCTAATACAAAGGAAAGAATCACAATCAGCACCAGATATGGGATCGAACCAATAATCTCAATGACACGCATCAAGAAATCGTCTACAACCCCTCCGAGATATCCCGCGATACCGCCCAGCGCGCTTCCAATAATAAAACTCACGACCGTACATGCAATACCGATAATAATTGAGATACGTCCTCCATAACAGACACGGGTAAAAATGTCTCTTCCCATCTCATCTGTCCCAAACCAATAGGTTCCATTCGGTTTTATATTTTTCATGTTGTAGTCGATAAACTGATAATCCTTACCGGAAATCATCGGTCCAAAACATACCATCAATACGACGAGCACCAGTATAATGAGTCCGACCACAGACAGCTTATTGGCGCGGAATCTTCTCCACACATCCGACCAGAACGTGATGCTTGGCTTACTGATCTTTTCTGCATCAAGCCCTTTTGTTCCGACCACTTCAAAATCATCTGATTCAAATATAAGTTTACTGTTTGCTTCCATAACTCCTCCTACCTGGCATTTTTCGTGATCCGGATACGTGGATCGACCAAGCCGTACAGTATATCTACAAAGAACAGCGAGATAATATACATCAGCGCGAAGAAAATCGCCATACCAAGGATCAGATAAGGATCCGAGTCACTCACTGCCTTTACATAGTGCTGCCCCATTCCTGGAATTGAGAAAAATCTTTCAATGACCATAGAACCTCCAAATACGTTTCCGACCGCTACAGGTACCATTGTAACGATAGGCAGAATCGCGTTTCGGAGAATATGTCTGAATACCAGCCTCCTCTGGCTGCAGCCCTTCGCAATCGCGGTCTGTATGTAATCCTCTCCCATGACGCCTACCGTGCTGGTCCTCATATACTTACTGTAGGTTGCAATTCCCGGAATCGAATATGCCGCGACCGGGAGGACATAATGGATCGGCTGGCCCCAGCCCATAATTGGCGCAAGCTTCCACTTAAATGCGACAAAATACTGAAGCAGCGCACAAAACACGAAAGTAGGAATACAGATTGCCAGTACTACCAGGACCCGGATAATCTGATCTCCCAGCTTCTCCCGGTTCAGCGCCTGTATAATTCCAAGAAGAACTCCTATTACGACCTGAATCGCGATTGCGATAAGACCAATCTTAGCGGAAACCACCGCGCTGGTCTTAAGCAGCATATTCACTGTCCTTCCTTCGTATACAATTGAATCTCCCAGGTTCCCTTCAAAGATAAGTCCCTTCATATATTCAACGAACCGGGTCGTCATAGGCTGATCAAGCCCGTACTTTGCGATCAGCACCTGTCTTGACGAATCCGGAAGCTGCTGAACTTTTGCCACGATCGGATCGCCGGGCTTCATACAAATCAAGAAAAATGATACGGACGCAATGATCGCAAGGGCGATCACAGCATAGATAAATCGTTTTAAAATATATTTTCCCATGTTTCCCTCCCTTGCCTGGAGTATAAGACTCTTTTATTCGGTTACAGTCCTGGCAGAGCCAGGACTGTAACCTCTTCTCCCTTATGAAATTGAAACAAAAATTATTCCGCTGTCTTTTCAACGCCTATATAATCCGGCAGAAGGAACGGATGCGCCTGATAACCAGAAACGTTCTTTGCCACCAGGGCGCGCTGTTTGCTGCAGTAAACCGGCGTTACCGGAGCTTCTTCAAGCACAAGCGGTTCAGCCTCTTTGTATAATTCAAGCAGTCTGTCCGGATCAAAGATCTGCTGCATCTCTGTTACAAGTTCCGTATAACGGTCTGCTTTCTCGCCTGTCCAGTGTACTTTTGCTTCGCCGTAATATTCTTCTTTACCAAACAGACGAAGGAGACGCCACGGCTCTGTACCGGAGTCAACGCCCCAGCCGCCGAACGCTAATTCATACTGGCTTGCGTCGATCTGATCGTACGCTACGTTAGTCTCTGTCAGTTCGATGTTAAGTTTAATACCAAGATTCGCTTCCAATTCCTGCTTCATCCACTCAGCAGCCTTTTTCACAGCTTCAGTCGTTCCCAGAGTCGTATACTTGATCTCAAGGGCTGACGGGTCGTCTCCAAGACCTGCTTCCTGCATCCCTTCCAAAAGAAGAGCTTTCGGATCCGGATACTTCTCTGCCAAAGTCTTAAGATAATCCTTGCTGTCGCCTGCAACATCTACCCAAAGAGAATCGCCTACGGTAGCGATCTGCGGCTCAAAAGAATATGCCGGGATATACTTATTTCCATATGCTTCCTCTACATAACGGTCACGGTCAAAGGCAAGTGAAATTGCAAGACGTACCTTCCAGTTTGAAAACATCGGATTCTCACAGTTAAAGATAAAGAAGTATGTAGACATCTCCGGCGTCTCTTTTACGTCATAGTATCCTGTCTGGTCTACCATGTCGTTCCAGTCTGTGTCATTCATAAGCGCGATATCGATTTCCTTATTCATCATAGACTGTGCCAGAGCAGATACCTCTGTAACGACCTTTCTGGTCAGCTTCGTAATATGTACATTCTCTTTATCCCAGTAATACTCGTTCGGCTCATAAACAGAACCAAAACCCGGCTCCCATGAAACAACCTTAAACGGCCCGGAACCCATTACCATATCAGCAGAAGAACCAAACTTGTCCCCGCATTCCTCTACGAATTTTTTGCTCACGATACGTGCAAACGGGAATGTAGATACCGTCAGGAAGTTCGGGTTCGGAGTTGCAAGTGTGATTTCAACCGTCATGTCGTCGATCGCCTTCACGCCCAGCTCGCTTAACTCCTTGTTTCCTTCAAAACAGTCTCTCGCGTTCAGGATCATGTCCTCAAGCTGCCATGACTGCGGGGAAGCCAGGTTCGGATCAAACGCTCTCTGGAAAGAATACACTACGTCTTCCGCTGTTACAGGATCGCCGTTGCTGAACTTTCCTTCCGGCTGTAAATGGAAGGTGTACACCAGCTCGTCGTCGCTTACTTCGTAGGACTCTGCCGCGCCCGGAACCAAAATAAGTTCTCCGTTCTCATCCATCTCACGTCTCATAAGCGCCTCATAGACCGGAGCCGACGCACGCTGGTCCGTTAACATACTGGTCTGAATCGGGTCCATTGTCGTTACGTCCGCTGTATCCGCCGCTACTAATTCCTGAGCGCCTGAGGAAGCTGAGGAACCGCCGTCCCCACTGTCTCCGCCTTCTTCCTTCTTTGTGTCGCCGCCTCCGCCGCAGCCTGCCAGCAGTGTCACACACATAGCCGCCGCCAAAAGCGCGCTTAACCATTTCTTTGCTTTCATAAATCCTCCTCCTTAAAATAGGTACTTAAATTAAAGGTCATAGATTTTGCCATAATCTGTACATTTTTGCTTGTCGTCTGCCTTTAATCTTCGTTATATTGTACCATGAAAAATACAAAGTTTCAACACTTTAGCGCGAATTTACCCTCCGAAGGATTTTCCTTACAAAAAAGTACACCTTTTTGCAAAATTTTTGTCTATATTTCCTATTCTTTTCGATCCGTCCCTGCCCGATAGCGGAATGTTGAAAGCGGCATCCGGCATGCTTTGGCCGCCGCCGTCCCTGTAATCGTCCCGTCTCTCCAAAGTCTGCATATCTCGTCGAAATTCTCCGGCAGGGCATACGGCGGTCTTCCAAAACGCACCCCTCTTGCTTTGGCCGCCGCGATTCCTTCCGCCTGTCTCTGGCGAATCGCGGTACGTTCATTTTCTGCAACAAATGAAAGGATCTGCAATACAATATCACTTAAAAATGTTCCCATCAGATCTTTTCCCATCCGAGTATCCAAAAGAGGCATATCCAGCACCACGATGTCGATCCCCCTTTCTTTTGTGAGAACCCTCCACTGTTCCAAAATTTCTCCATAGTTTCTCCCCAAACGGTCTATACTCTTGATATAGAGCAGATCGTCTTTTTTTATACGTCTTAACATACGTCTGTAGGAAGGGCGCTCAAAATCTTTTCCAGACTGCTTATCTATAAAAATATTCCTTTCCGGAATGGACAGCGCCTGCATGGCGATAAGCTGTCTGTCTTCATTCTGGTCACGGCTGCTGACGCGGATGTAGCCATATATGTTCTCCATAAAATCCTCCTTTTGTCCGTTTCAATTCGCGTTATCTTCCATCAGCGGACGCCTCTTCTTCCACTGATGGTAAGTATTCTACTATACTTAATTTTGGGCTGGCAATGTATTAACCGCAGCCTTCTTGCACTTTCAAATTCCTTGTGCTACACTATTTCTAAATAAGGTATGTCATATAAGGAGGTAACTAACATGGATTCTTTGAAACTTATTGAGGCTCTTTCTAACGCCCACGGCGCGTCCGGATTTGAGGATGAAGTTGTGAAAATTGCAGAACAGTATGCAAGCGACGAAAACTTGGGGCGGACCAGCCATGACTGTAATCTGAACGTCTACATAGAACCAGAAAAAAACACCGGCAAAAAGCCGGTTGTAATGCTTGACGCCCACAGCGACGAAGTTTGCTTTATGATTCAGGCAATTAAGCCTGACGGGACGCTTTGCTTTCTTCCCCTGGGAGGCTGGTCCGCTTATTCCGTCCCTGCGCACAAGGTAAAAGTGCAGACCTATGATGGGGAATGGGTTTCCGGCATCGTTGCCAGTACGCCGGTTCATTTTTTGTCCGCGGACCAGGCAAAATCCTGCCCGGCCTTCTCCGACATGGTTATTGATATCGGCGCTACTTCCAAGGAAGAAGTTGAGAATGTATTTAACATCCACATCGGCGCTCCTGTCGTCCCGGATGTAACTTTTGAATATAATGAAAAAACCGACGTCATGCTCGGCAAGGCGTTCGACAACCGGCTGGGCTGCGCGGCTGTCCTGGAGTCTATGAAAGAGCTACGGGACGAAGCGCTGGACGTAGATGTAGTCGGCGTTCTCTCCTGCCAGGAAGAAATCGGAGAACGCGGCGCTTTCGTAACCCGCGATGTCGTAAAGCCGGACATTGCCATCTGTTTTGAGGGCTGTCCCGCCGACGACACGTTCCAGCCGGATTACGCTATCCAGACCGCTATGAAAAAAGGGCCGATGCTGCGCCACTATGACCGCTCCATGATTACCAATCCCCGGTTCCAGCGTTTCTCACTGGAGCTGGCAAAGGAACTTGGAATCCCCGCGCAGGAATCCGTGCGTTCCGGCGGCGGCACCAACGGCGGCGTGATCCACATTTCCAACGGGGGAGTTCCGGTTATCGTAATCGGAGTTCCGGTCCGCTATATTCATTCTCATCATGGGTTTGCATGCACTGAGGATTACCGCAACAGCGTGCGCCTGGCAGTGGAAATCGTGAAACGACTGAACGAAGAACGGATACGGAGTTTCTAATACATATTTATACCTTTTTAACGGCGGGGAATTTCCCCGCCATTTTCACACCTCCATTTTTTCACGCAGCGACCTGAGCACCCGTTTTTCCATCCTTGATACCTGCACCTGTGAGATTCCCAGCTCTTCTCCGGTCTGCGTCTGTGTTTTATCCGCAAAATATCTCAGATACAAAAGCTGTCTCTCCTCCTTGCCCAGCTCCCCTAAAAGCTGGGACAGAAGAAGACGGTTCAGCACCTTCTCTTCCCGTTCTTCCTGCTCG
>CAMNWW010000063.1 GCA_946566415.1 uncultured Lachnospiraceae bacterium
CGTACAGTTCTCATTTCCGGGTCAAGGACCAGGGCGAAAAGGCTTGCCGAGGATTTGAGGGATTATGATCTCAGCAGTTTTTACAGCGAGGACAGGGGGCGTGAGGTAAGCCCCGGGGAGATCATGGTCTGTTATGGACATGTGGAATCGGGGTATGAATACCCTATGATCAAATTTATGGTGATTTCCGAGACGGACATTTTCGGAAAGATAAAAAAGAAGAAAAGGCGTAAAACCTATGAAGGACAGAAAATACAGAATTTTTCTGACCTGCATCCGGGGGATTATGTGGTCCATGAGAACCATGGACTGGGAATTTACCGGGGAATTGAGAAGATCGAGGTGGACAAAGTCACCAAAGACTATATGAAGATTTCTTATGCGGACGGAGGAAACCTGTATATTTTGGCGACACAGTTGGACCTGATCCAGAAATATGCCAGCGCGGATGCGAAAAAGCCGAAACTGAACCGCTTGGGAGGCCAGGAGTGGAGCCGTACTAAGACGCGTGTGAAAGGGGCGGTGCAGGAGATCGCAAAGGATCTGGTAAAGCTGTATGCCGCCAGACAGGAGAGGAGCGGATATGTATACGAAAAGGACACTGTCTGGCAGAAGGAATTTGAAGAGATGTTCCCGTTTGAAGAAACAGAAGATCAGCTCCTGGCGATTGAGGCGGTAAAAAGGGATATGGAAAGTCCGAAGATTATGGACCGCCTTATCTGCGGCGATGTGGGATTTGGGAAAACAGAGATCGCGATTCGGACAGCGTTTAAGGCGGTGCAGGAAAATAAGCAGGTCGTATACCTGGTGCCGACTACGATTTTGGCACAGCAGCATTATAATACATTTGTTCAGAGAATGAAGGATTTTCCTGTGCGGGTAGAACTTCTTTGCCGTTTTCGTACCCCTGCGCAGCAAAAACAGACGATCGACGGTCTGAAAAAGGGACAGGTAGATATCGTGATCGGAACGCACAGGGTCCTCAGCAAAGACGTCCAGTTCAAGGATTTGGGGCTTTTGGTGATCGATGAGGAGCAGCGTTTTGGGGTGCGGCATAAGGAGAAGATTAAGAAACTGAAGGAGAATGTAGACGTATTGACATTGACCGCGACGCCGATTCCCAGGACGCTGCATATGAGCCTCATAGGAATACGGGACATGAGCGTGCTGGAGGAGGCGCCTATGGACAGGATGCCCATCCAGACATATGTGATGGAGTTCAGCGACGAGATGGTGCGCGAAGCGATTGAGAGGGAGATTTTACGCCAGGGACAGGTCTATTATGTCTATAACCGGGTGCAGGATATCGACGAAGTAGCAGGCCGGATCCAAAAGCTGGTTCCCGGGGCTTCCGTGGCGTACGCCCACGGGCAGATGCGGGAGCATCAGCTTGAGAGGATTATGTATGATTTCATAAGCGGGGATATTGACGTGCTGGTTTCAACTACGATTATTGAGACAGGACTTGATATCCCGAATGTTAACACGATCATTATCCATGATTCAGATAAAATGGGACTGGCGCAGCTTTACCAGCTCCGCGGGCGGGTAGGCCGCTCGAACCGGCTGGCGTACGCGTTCCTTTTGTACCGCAGGGATAAGCTGTTAAAAGAAGTGGCGGAAAAGAGATTGTCGGCGATACGGGAATTTACGGACCTGGGGTCCGGCGTGAAGATCGCTATGAGGGACTTGGAGATACGGGGGGCAGGAAATCTTCTGGGAGAAGCACAGCACGGGCACATGGAAGCCGTAGGCTATGACCTCTACTGCAAAATGCTGAATGAGGCGGTTAAATATTTGAAAGGCGAGATGCCAAAGGATGTGTACACGACCACGGTGGATCTGAATATTGACGCCTATATTCCCGCCGCTTATATTCCGAATGAATTTCAGAAGCTGGATATTTATAAACGGATCGCGGCGATCGAGACGGACGAGGAACGTGACGACATGCTGGAGGAGCTGATCGACAGGTTCGGAGAGCCGCCGAAGAAGGTACAGCAGCTGCTTGCCATCGCGCAGCTAAAAGCGCTGGCGCACAGCGCCTACATGGTTTCCGTTGAGCAGAAAGGCGAGGAATTTAGGTTTACCATGTATGAAAAGGCAAAGATTAATGCAAACGGGATCCCCGCTGTTCTCGACCGATACAAGGGAGAGCTGACATTCAAGGCAGACGCCAATCCATATTTTTTATACCGTAAACGAAGAAAAGATAAAAAGGAGAAAGACGAACAGATTTTGGAAAATGTAAGGCAGGTAATCGGAGATATCCGCATGCTGGCGGAAAAATAGTAACAAAGAATTTGCATTTTTTGTGAAAATGATTGCCATAGGCGCGAAAAAAGATTATACTATATCCGTATACGATTAAGGAGGAAATGTTTCAGATGAAGAGAAAATTAGCTGTGTTTGTCATGGCGGCCATGCTTGCGGCCGGTTCATTGACGGGCTGTGGAGGACTGGATGAAAGCGAGACGGTCGCTGAGTTCCAGGATACGAAGATCACTGCAAATGTTGTGAATTTTTATGCGAGGATGCAGCAGGCGCAGTATGAGACTTATTATGCGAGTTTCATGGGAGACGAGATGTGGACCGGCGAGGGGTCAGGCGGACAAACTTATGAAGAGAGCATGAAAGAGTCGATCCTGAATGATCTGGAGAATATGTATATACTGGAAGCGCATGCGGCAGATTATGACGTGGCTTTGACCGACGAAGAGAAAAAGGCAATCGACGAGGCGGCGGATGCTTTCAGTGAAGGAAACTCTTCAGAGAATAAAGATGTAGTCTCAGGCGATCCTGAGACGGTGAAGAGAGTCCTGGAGCTTGTGACGATACAGAGCAAGATGTTTGACGCCATGACTGCAGATGTGGATACCGTTGTTTCGGATACGGAAGCGGCGCAGAAGAGTATGCAGTATGTCAGCTTTTCTTATAATAAGACAGATGAGGACGGTAACTCAGCCACTATGACCGAGGAAGAGAAAGAGGAACTTATGGAAACGGTCAAAGAGTTTAGGGAAGGCGCTTTGGAGGCGGAGGATTTTACCGCTTATGCTGAGGAAAAAGGATATACGGCTTCCACCGCGACATTTGACGCAGAGACAACGTCGCCGTCTGCGGCGCTGATCGAGGCCGCAGATGGTCTGAAAGAGGGTGAAGTGACGGAGATCGTCGAAGATACGTCTGCATGCTATGTGGCGAAGCTGACGAGCCTTCTCGACCGGGATGCAACGGATAAAGAGAAAGAATCGATTGTCTCCCAGCGCAGGCAGGAGAAGTACAGCAGCCTTTGCACAGAGTGGAAAGAAGCTCTGGATATTAAGGTTCATGATAGTGTGATGAAGAAAATCGATTTCCAAAAACAGGGCGTCACGATCAAGGCGGCTGAAACAGGGGAGGACGAATCAGAATAGGGGGAAGTCCGATGGAAATGATGAACATTCTGATAAAAAGTTTGATGGAAGGTACGGATGGCCCGGCGGCTGTCTTTATTACAGGTAATCTGGCGGCGGTCATAAGGGGAGCGGCGATCGCATCGGCAGTCATCTCTCTTTTGATGTGTCTGTTCGGACTGAAGCTGATCCGGGTTTGGAATGTCCTTTTCGGTCTTTTAGTTGGAGGCGCGGCAGGATATACGGCGGGATATTTTCTCGGGCAGGAGCTGAAGATTACGCTGATCATTGCAGGCGTGTGCGCACTTGTGCTCGGAGTTCTGGGAGGGATATTCAAAAAGTTCGGGGCTTTCTGGGTCTGTTTCGTAAGCATTTTTACAGTAGCGGCAGGTGTAGTAAACCTGCATCCGCAGGATTTAGTTTGGGTGGCAGTCTGCGCTGTTCTTGGTCTTTTGGCAGCCGTGGCCGCCATGATATGGATGGAGCCTTTGGTAATCATTTCGACTGCATTTATCGGTGGATTTGGCGTGGGCAATGCCGCTATCCTCCTTTTGGATCTGAATAATCTATATGTGTCTTGGGCAATCTATGCAGTATTGGTAATCGCAGGTATGGCGCTGCAGTTTATGATGAAGTCGAGAGAGATAGGAAGAAAACAGGCGGCATACTCCAACGAAGTAAAAGGTGAAATTTCTATGGAAGCAGAAATTGAACAAGCAAGAACTCTTTTCGATTTTGACGATGAGGAAGAGGACGAGGAGTAGGAGTAGACTGCTCGTTATGTGTTTATGGGCGCGTCGCCGCTAATACTACCAAAAAAGTTTGGAGACGATTAGATGAAGATAGATATGCATTGTCATGTGAAAGAAGGGTCAATTGACAGCAAGATACCGATAGAAGAGTATATTACGAAGCTAAAGGAAAAAGGGATCGACGGTATGCTGGTAACAGACCATGACACATACAACGGATACCGTTATTGGAAGCGTTTTATAAAAGGAAAAGAACATCAAGATTTTGTCGTCCTTAAAGGAGTAGAGTATGATACCCGTGACGCCGGGCATATCCTGATCATCATGCCCCAGGGAGTCAAGATGAAGCTGCTGGAGCTAAGGGGGCTTCCCCTTTCTCTGCTGATTGATTTTGTACATTATCACGGCGGTATCTGCGGACCGGCACATCCCTGCGGGGAGAAGTATATGAGTTTTACGAATACCAAGCTCTGGCAGAAATCGCCGGAACTTCTGGGGAAATTTGATTTTATAGAGACATTCAACGCTTGTGAATCTTCGGCGTCGAATGCAGGAGCGAGACTTCTTGCTGAAAAATACGGCAAGACCGGCATCGGCGGAAGCGACGCGCACAGACCGGACTGCGCGGGACTGGCATATACAGAATTTCCGAATCCGATCAAGACAGAGCTGGATTTGATTATGCAGATCCGCAATAAGGAACCAATCGCTGCGGAAGGTGAGTTCTACACAAAAACTACCAAGGATAAGATTGGAAAGGCAAACAAACTCTTAGTGTACTCATTCTGGTTCTATAACCGGGGCGGGGCTCTTTTAAGGATGCACAGCCGGAAGAATAAGATACAGGCAGAGCAGCCCATTGATCCCATAGACCCCATTGAAATACCTTATCTCAAAAAAATTAAAAGAAAACATTAATTTCCACGGAAGGAGCTGTCAAGCTCCTTCAATTTTTTACGCAGATCATTCAAAATCTCCTTGTGGGGAATGCTCTGCATCCGCGGGAAAGCACGTATGATACGTTTCTGTATTCTGGTAATATTTCCCAAGCTCTCTTTATAGTGAGAACGAAGTACAGTGATTCGTTCTTTGACTTCATCAGAAACATTGGAAAGAGTTTCGGATAGATCGTCCTGTTTTTCGGCTATGCTGATCTTGATCTCAGCAGGTTTTTCTATGGCAAGAATCGTTCCGGTGTAAATATTTTCGCCCAACTGGTCAGAAATTTGGTGAAGCTCGTCCGCAATCTCCTGCATCTTTTCCAGGTTCTTGTTGAATTTTAGGATACCTGAGGCCGTTACAATAAGATCAATGAGCATGGTGGTTCCAAGAAGGACAAGCAGCGCGACTCCAAGCGGAAACGGGATGTACGCCAGTATTGTCTGAAATACAGGATGGATAAAATCCACAATCAGGACACAGGCGACGCCCCACATCAAGGAAAATGGAAGGCATACATACCCGTTTAAGTTAAGCGGCAGGTCAGAGTAATCCCACCATTTATTGTGGAAGACTTTTTCCAGAATAAACCCGGTCAGCCATTCCAAGGCTGTCACGAGCACAATACTTGTTATGTAGAGTATAAGAAGATTTTCCTTATATGGGCTTAAAAGCCAGACAACGCTGCTCACACCGATCCCGTAAATAGGGCAGATGGGACCGTTCAGGAATCCCCGGTTGACGAAACAGTGTTCCTTCCATGCGGCAAAAGCAACTTCAGAATACCATCCGAGAAAACCGTATACAAAAAAATATAAACAAAAGAAATAAAATTCAGTCATTCTATCATACCTTCATTTCTATAAATTGAACTTACGCTTCATTATAAAGGGAAAGGTGGAAACTGTAAACGGTAACAAGAAAAAAGATAAGAAAAATATAAGATTTTAAGAATTGACATTTTACGGCGGCTATTCTATGATAACTATACTCGTCTATTGTATTTTCTTTTCTATGTCTTTAAGACAGGAAGGAGAATACCCTATGAAAAACAATTCAAAAAGATGGCTCAGAGTCATCGTTGCAGCGCTGGCTGCTCTAGGTATGGTTTTTTCGTGCCAGCCAGTCACATGTGTAAGATCGGCAGATATCTCAGGTACAAGAAGCAGAATCGTAAAACTGGATGAAAAACTCGGCGTGAAAGCGGGGGCTATTCTTGCTGAGCTTAAGGCGCACGAGAATGACGGATACTATCTTGGAACGCCTTATGACAGCAGTCCCCTTACGCCGGAAAATTGTATGCGTCCTAACGGGGCGAACGGCGGGAACGGAGGCATGAACTGTACAGGGTTCGTAGCGTTTGTTTTGGAAAAATGTGGGGCGGATCTCTCTGGGATTGCATCCCGCGGGTATCAAGGGGGGAAAATTAATGCGAGCAACTGGTATCATTGGCTTACTGAAAATTCGGTAGAATACTATCACTATGATACGATCAGTGAGCTGCTTGCGGGAGGAATGGCACAGAAAGGAGATGTCATCTACTTTGAGCCGATTTCCTGGGAGGCGGAAGGAGCGGACTGCCATATCGGTTTTTTCTGGGGAGATAAAAGTACGGACAACCGATTCTGGCATTCGGCGGCAAAACCGGAGAGAATGAATCAGATTTCCGAGCTGGTGTCTAAGAGTCCTTCTACGGTTTATCTCTTTAAGATAACTCATACCGGGGATGTGGAAGTCAAGAAGTCGTCGCAAAGCCCCATGCTTACGGATAAGAACGGCTGCTATTCCCTTGCAGGGGCAGAGTACACGCTGTACCGAAAAGGGACGTCCCAGGCGGCGGCTGTGATAAAAACGGATGAAAACGGGTATGGAAAAGTATCGGGTCTTGAAGAAGGAAGCTATGAGATCAGGGAGACAAAAGCTCCCCAGGGCTATGTCCGTGATACGAATATAGGGAGTGTGACTATTACTGCGGGAGGTACGGCAGTCTATACCTGCAGAGAGGTTCCCAAGTATAATCCGGTCAGCCTTCTTCTGGAAAAACAGGACGCAGGCCTGAAAAAGAATCAGGCGCAGGGGAGCGCGTCTCTTTGCGGGGCAGAGTTTACAGTGAGATATTATGATACGCTTTCCTCAGAAGACCCTTCTAAGAAAGGAGAAATCCCTTCCAGGATATGGGTGTTTGCCACAGATGAGGAAGGACGGATCCGGTTCCAGGAGGACTACCTTGTCGGAGGAGACGCGCTTTACAAGATAAACGAGGAGGCAGTGCTTCCTCTTGGGACTGTGACAATTCAGGAAACAAAAGCGCCGGAAGGCTACCGTCTGCAGAAAGAGGTGTATGTACAATGTATTAACGATAAAAACGATGAAACAGGGAATGCTCCTGATGTGCTGAACATCTACCAGGAAATTAAGGTGATGGAGGAGATAAAGAGAGGAGATTTTGAACTGGTAAAGATAGCGGACGGGACGCATGAAAGGCTGTCGGATATTCCGTTCCAGATCACATCCAAGTCTACAGGAGAGAGTCATATATTGGTTACAGACCCAAACGGGTATGCGTCTACTGCCGCTTCCTTTAATCCTCACACCCAGAACACCAATGAAGGAAAGACATGCGAGGATGGAATCTGGTTCGGGGAAAACGTGCCCGACGACAGTGAGGGCGCGCTTCTTTATGATACTTATCTGGTGGAGGAGCTGCCGTGTGATAATAATGCTGAACGTATTCTGATCCCCGCGTTCGAGGTAAGGATCTCCAGAGACAGATATCAGGTAAAACTCGGTACTCTGACAAACGACGCGCCCCAGATACCCGAGGAACCCGAAGAGCCAGAAGAACCCGAAGGGCCGGAAGAACCCGAAGAGCCAGAAGAACCCGAAGAGCCTGAAGAACCCAAAGAGCCGGAAGAACCCGAAGAGCCGGAGATCGCGACACAGGCAAGGGACGGAGAGAGTGGGACAAAACAGGCTTATCCCGAAGAAGAGATCACGCTCATCGATACGGTGTGCTACAGTAATCTTACTGTGGGGGAAGAATACACCCTGCGCGGCGCCCTGATGGACGTGGAGACAGGAGAGCCGATTATGAATGAAGAGGAACCGGTAAGGTCATCCCTGACATTTACCCCAAAAGAGAAAGACGGGACCGTTGAAATCGCTTTTAGGCTGGACGCATCCGACCTGGGAGGAAGGTCGACAGTCGTTTTTGAACGGCTGTATCTTGGAGAAAAAGAAGTGGTCGTCCATGAAGATCTCTCGAATAAGGATCAGACGGTTTCCTTTGTGAAAAAGGAGACTTTACAGAAGAAGGCGCAGACTGTCCAGACCGGAGATACGACAAACTTGATAGTTCTTATCCTATGTGCGTTTCTTTCTTGCGCAATTATTGTGACATATGCTATGATGAAAATACTGTCGGGCGAACGTTCGGATAGCCGTCGGGCGCACCGGAGGGAAAACAGACATTAGGAGGAATATATCATGGGAATGACAATGACACAGAAGATTCTTGCTGCCCATGCAGGACTTGACTTTGTTGTGGCAGGACAGCTGATCGAAGCGAAGCTGGACGTTGTGATGGCAAACGATATCACAGGACCGATGGCGCTGCCGATTTTCAGGCAGATGGCAGAAAAGGTATATGACAAAGAAAAGGTAGTTTTGGTACCAGATCATTTTACCCCGAATAAAGATATTAAATCAGCGGAGAATTCCAAAGCGATCCGCGAGTTCTCGAAAGAACAAGGATTAAAGTGGTATTTTGAGCAGGGCAAATCCGGCGTGGAACACGCGATTCTTCCGGAGGCGGGCGTTGTCGTTGCCGGAGAGTGTATTATCGGCGCGGACTCCCATACCTGTACATACGGGGCGTTAGGGGCGTTTTCCACAGGAGTAGGAACGACGGACATCGCAACGGGGATGGCGACAGGAGAGCTATGGTTTAAGGTTCCCTCCGCGATAAAATTTGTACTTACAGGAAAGCCGGGACCATATGTGACCGGTAAAGACGTGATCCTGCACATTATCGGGAAGATCGGCGTGGACGGTGCGCTCTATAAATCAATGGAATTTACCGGAGACGGCATCGCCAGCCTGACGATGGACGACCGCTTCACTATGGCGAACATGGCGATCGAAGCAGGGGCGAAGAACGGAATATTCCCGGTGGATGAGCAGGCGGTATCTTACATGAAGGAGCATTCCGTAAAAAAATATAAGATCTACGAGGCGGACGCGGACGCCGAGTATGACGAAGTCGTGGAGATCGACCTGGCGTCGGTGCGGCCGACGGTCGCATTTCCGCATCTGCCCGGCAATGCGAAGACGATCGATGAAATCGAGGCGATGGAGCCTATCAAGATCGACCAGGTAGTCATCGGCTCGTGCACGAACGGAAGGATTTCCGATATGAGGAAGGCGGCGGCGATCCTGAAAGGCCATACTGTCCATCCGGATGTGCGCGTCATGGTCGTTCCCGCAACACAGAATATCTATAAACAATGTATTAAGGAAGGGCTTATAGATATCTTTATTGACGCAGGATGTGCGGTTAATACGCCGAGCTGCGGACCTTGTATGGGAGGACATATGGGCGTGATGGCGGCAGGAGAAAAGTGTGTGTCTACGACGAACCGCAATTTTGTCGGCAGGATGGGGCATGTGGATTCACTCATCTATCTGGCTTCCCCGGAAGTGGCGGCGGCAAGCGCGATTGCGGGATGTATTGCAAATCCTGAGAAAGTAGGTGACAGATAATGAAAGCGATAGGGCATGTATTTAAATATGGAGATAATGTAGATACGGATGTA
>CAMNWW010000064.1 GCA_946566415.1 uncultured Lachnospiraceae bacterium
CAGCCGAACTAATACATCAAGCGATACCATCTCATTTTTTGTAAGCTTTGCAAACGTACTCGTGCTAAGCCTTGCTGCCATCCTTAATTGAGTTTTTGATATATTCCTTTCTTTCATTAGTTCCCACAAACAATCAAATTTTATCATGCCCATCTTTCTCCCATTCAAATATACATGAATATTTTACCAGTAAAATGCCCAATTTTCAACAATCACTTTCGTTTTCACGAAACATGAAGGTTCTATAATCCACTTAACAAATCTTTCCTCTGCCTGTTCCTGTACCATCAGCAGATGCTTCTTTAATTCTCCCGATAACAGCAATCCTGAATAAATTCCTCTCCCATAATTCTTCAAATAAGACTTCCGCATCAATCCAAACTTTCATTTTTATACCCAAATCGTACCCACCGCCAATCAAAGAATCCCCGCAAGCCTTGAAAAATCAAGGATTGCGGGGATTTTCCCTTTCACTCGAACTCTATTCTTCCTCACGGTCGTCTACGTCGTGAAGCTCGCCTTCCACCTTTTCCACATAGAGATGACCGTCCAGATGCTCCAGTTCATGGCAGATCGCCCGGGCCAAAAGCTCTTCGCCCTCGATCTCAAACTCTTCCATCTCCTCGTCGAGAGCACGCGCTTTCACATAATTCGGGCGCGTCACTACGCCGGATTTGCCCGGTACGCTTAAGCACCCCTCTTCTCCGGTCTGCTCTCCGTCCGTCTCCAGTATCTCCGGATTCACCATCACGATCGGGCCGTCTCCCACATCAATCACCACAATCCGTTTCAGGATGCCTACCTGCGGCGCCGCAAGCCCCACTCCGTTTGCCTGATACATAGTCTCCAGCATGTCCTCGATAAGTACCTTCGTCCGAAGCGTCATTTTCGTCACTTCCTTACAGGTCTTTGTGAGCACCTCGTCTCCAATTTCCCTAATTGTCCTTATAGCCATCTTCCATTCCTCCTTACCTTGTGAACTTCATCGCCGAATAGGCGATTAAGTTACGGTGTCCCTTTAAAACACCTGTACCGGATCGAAATCAAATTGAATCCGTATCTTATCAAATCCTTTATTAATCTCAATATATTGTTCCATTTTATCCTTCATTTCAACCAATATCGGGCGGGATTTGTGTTTTAGGTATAAAATCCTCCGATATACATCTTTTACCTTTCCCACGTGGGGGCTGGCAGGTCCGATAACACCGACCTGACGCGGCTTCGCCAGAGCCGTCCCATACTGCCTTAGATAATACATCCCCTTTTCCAAAAGGGCTTCGTCCTCGCTTGACGCCAGCACTGCCAGAAGATGTTTGGCCGGCGGATAGCCCATCAGCTTGCGATAATCCATCTCTTCCTGATAAAACGCCCGGTAATCCTGCCTGGCCGCCGTCTGTATACTGTAATGATCAGGGCTGTAGGTCTGTATCACTACTTCCCCCGGCTCCTTCCCCCGGCCCGCCCTTCCGGCCGCCTGGGTCAAAAGTTCAAACGTACGCTCCGCCGCCCGGTAATCTTCCGCATAGAGAGACATATCCGCGGCCAGTATCCCTACCAGAGTCACATTGGGGAAATCATGCCCCTTGACGATCATCTGCGTCCCTACCAGTATATCCGCCTCCTCGTTGGCAAATGCCGCAAGTATCTTTTCGTGCCCTTCCTTGGAACGCGTCGTGTCAAGGTCCATCCGAAGCACTCTGGCGGCGGGGAACTCCCTCTTCACCAGCTCTTCAATCTGCTGCGTCCCCGCGCGGAAACCGCTGATATGCCGGGAGCCGCATGACGGACAGATATTCACTGTCGGCTCCTCATGTCCGCAATAGTGGCAGACAAGCTTTCCATTCTTATGCGCGGAAAGAGAAACATCGCAATGAGGACATTTTACTACATATCCGCAAGACCTGCAAGAAAGGAAACCCGAATACCCTCTCCGATTCAGAAACAGCATGATCTGCTGCCCCTTTTTCAGCCTGTCCTTCATCAGATGGCGCAGCATTTTGCTCAAAATAGAACGGTTTCCCTCAGAAAGCTCTTTGCGCATGTCCGCCGTATATACCTGAGGCAGCAGCCTTCCCGCCGTGCGTGCCTTCAGCTCCATCATGTGGATGCTCCCCGTCTGGCAGCGGTAAAATGCTTCCAACGACGGGGTCGCCGACCCCAGCACCACACTGGCCCCTTCCAGGTCCGCCCGCTTTTCCGCCGTCTCCCTTGCATGGTATCTCGGAACCTGCTCGCTTTTATACGCCGACTCATGCTCTTCATCGATCACGATCAGCCCCAGATCCGGAAAAGGCGTGAAAAGCGCCGATCTGGGACCGATCATTACATCCAGTTCTCCATTTTTTGCCCGCATCATCTGGTCATAACGTTCTCCGGCAGATAGACGTGAATTCATGATAGAGACTCGATCGCCGAAACGACGGTAAAACCTCATCACCGTCTGGTAAGTAAGCGCGATCTCGGGAATCAGTACAATCGCCTGACTCCCCCGGCGCACCACCTCGCGGATCATTTCCATATAAACCTCTGTCTTCCCGCTGCCTGTGATCCCATACAAAAGATAGGTCCTATAATCGCCGTTTTCATAATCCCTGCAGAACGTCTCGATCGCCTGAACCTGTTCTTTTGTATAAACCGGCTTTTTCTCTTCCCGGTTTGTCTCCCTGACCGGATTGCGGTAGACCTGATGAAAGCTTACCTCCAACACCTTCTGTTCCTCCAGCGCACGCACCACAGGCAATGTGATATTCAGCTTCTTTGTCACCAGAGAATAATCGATCTCCTCGTCATCCAAAAGCGCTGCCATGAGCCTCGCCCGGGCTTTCTGATTCTTATGAAGGTACTCTTCCAGCTTTTTCTTCCCTTCTTCCACGGAAATCAGCCGTCTTAATATTCTCTGCTCCTTTGCCTGCTCCGTCCTCCGGATAGGAAGGACCGTCTTAAGCGCCTGAATCATCGTCCCTCCGTACGACTCCTTCATCCAGGCGGCGAGGGCGACCAGCCTGGACTCGATCGCCACACTCCGCCCGGCAGGGCGCAGGATTTCTTTCATCTTTTCTTCATCGTACCCGCAGGTTTCGGAAAATCCTACTACATACCCTCTTGTCAGACGATTTCCCATCCCGAACGGCACTTCCACTTCCATGCCGACCGCAAGCGTCTCTTCCAGCGCCTCAGGCACCCTGTATTGAAAAATTTTATCTAGTTTTTCATGTGTAATATCTATAATAATATCCGCAAACATCTTACCACCGGTTACTCTCTGCTCTTTCCACCAATTCATGGTCGTCCATCGGATAACGGACTCCCTGTATCTCCTGGTACGTCTCATGCCCTTTTCCCACGATTAAGACCACATCGAACGGTTTGGCCTCTTTGACGGCGTATGCTACCGCCTTAGCCCTGTCAGGAATCACGCGGCATGAACTCTTGGCATCCCACGCAGGACTGGCCTCCTTCATCCCTGTAAGAATATCCTCTATAATCTTCTCCGGCTCCTCAAATCTGGGATTATCTGAAGTGACCACTGTGAAATCCGCGAGCCTTGCCGCTGTCCTTCCCATTTCCAGCCTGCGGCTTTTTGCACGGTTTCCCCCGCAGCCGAAGACCAAAAGTATCCGGCGCGGGCTGTATATCCTAAGTGTGTTCAGGACATTTTCAAGGCTCATGGCATTGTGGGCATAATCTATATAGCATACAATCTTTTTTTTGAGAAGAATACGTTCCATCCTTCCCTTAACTTGCGCCTTTTTCAAATATTCCTTTCCTGCCGCGCATCCAATCCCAAGACAATCAAGGACCTGCAGAGCTGCAAGAGAATTGTATACATTAAACAGGCCCGGCATATGAAGGGTAAATTCCTCCCCTCCCGCTATAAAAGTAGTTTCCGGTCCTTCCTCCGCCGTCTGGAAACGGATCTGCTTTGCCCTCAGCACATGATCTTCTCCCAAACCTTCACCCGTTACGGTCTCACTCAGACACGAAAACCCGTATTTCTCACACGTCGCCCGCCGGAACATATAGCTCCACTGAATATCGTCCAGATTACCGATCCCGATCCGGCACTGGCGGAACAGACAGGACTTACAGTACCGGTATTCCCCGATACTGGCATGTTCCCCCGGACCTATATGGTCTTCCCCGAAATTTGTAAAGACTCCGGCTAAAAAGGGGATTCCCTCTATCCTCTTCTGCTTTATTCCTTGGGAGGACACTTCCATCACCGCATACTCGCAGCCTTCCTCCACCATTTTAGCAAAATACTTCTGAATGGTAAAGGACTGAGGCGTTGTATTCTTAATCGGAACTTCCTTTTCCCCGATCCGTATTCCCAGAGTACCGATCAGTCCCGTCCGATGTCCCGTATCTTCCAACATTCCCCAGAGCAGACAGGCCGTTGTGGTCTTTCCCTTTGTTCCGGTGATTCCGATAACTTTTAACTTTTCGGCCGGATATCCGAAATATGCGGCGCTCATGTGCGCCAGCGCCTCCCGTCCATCTTTTACCAGCAGAACGACAGTTTCAGCCGGAAAAGGAATCTCCCTGCCATCCAGCACCAGTTTTTCCACCACCAGAACCTTGACTCCCCGCTCGCCGCAGACCTCCCGGATATACCGGTGTCCGTCGTCTGCATCTCCTGTAAGACAGACGAATATATCCCCTTTTTCCGCATTTCTGGAATCATAAGAGATACCGCCGATCTCCCAGTCTTCTGCCGATCTTAGTCCATAGATCCACGCATATTCCAATCCGCGGACCAGCTCCCGCAACTTCATATGCATCCTCTTTTCGATACTTTCCGTCTGCGGAAGCCTTATTTTCTCTTTTTACGATCCGCAGTGCTCTACTGTTACTTTATGCAAGCAAACAGGAAGTGTGACATCAGCCGCAACACTTCCTGCTCCTCTTCCTGCACTTTTTTGCACTGCCCTCTACAGCTCGCCCCGGTCATAAGCCGCGAGAAATTCTTTTACATATTGTACGTCAGATTTACAGTCCAGATATTCGGAACCGTATTTCTGCCGCGTCTCATTTCCCTTACCTGTGATCAGAAGGATCGTCTTTCCTTCGGCCTCCTTCATCGCCGCAAGTATCGCCTCGCCTCTATCCTCTATCATCGCGTAAGGACATCCCTCGGCCTCTACGTACTGTGCGATATCCCGCGAAATATCGTCCACCGGTTCATATCCCGGATCCTCCGCTGTCAGATAGACTTTTTTCGAGTACCGTCCCGCGATCGTTCCCAGGTCATGCCTACGAATGAACGCTTTTTTCCCCGGACATCCAAAGATGGATACGATCTTATAATCAGGATATTCATCTTTCGTTGAGGAAAACAATTTATCAAAACTAAGCTTGTTATGGGCATAATCCACGACTGCGATGAGTTTCTTATCCGCGCTGGCATATAACTCCATCCTGCCGCTGGATCTTGCCCGGTACAAACCACTGTGCATATATTTTTTCGGAATTCCTGCCAATATAGACGCCGCGATCACTGCCAGCGCATTCTCCACATTGAAAAGTCCCGGCATCGTCAGCCGGAATTCCTCGTCAAATTCCGCCGTCCTTACCATGAACACCGTCTCATGTCCGTCTTTTTCGATATCATATCCATACACATCCGCCCCCGCATCCTTGGTACTAAAGGTCAGGACTTTGCCGCTTGCCGCAGCCGCCTCCAGGATCCGGTCTGCACAGTCTGCGTCAAGATTCACCACCGCATTGTCCGATTTTTCAAAAATCCGGAGCTTCGACGCAAAATAATCCTCAAAATCCGGATGCTCGATCGGGCTGATATGGTCCTCAGAAATATTGAGGAACACGCCCACGTCCAGCCGCATATTGTCCACCCGATTGTATTTCAGCGCCTGCGAGGATACCTCCATCTCCACAAAACTAATACCGCTTTCTACCGCGTGACGGAAATGTTCCTGCAGCTCCACCGCTTCCGGCGTGGTGATGTGGGACTCCTTCTTTATTATACCGTCATAAATATCAATAGAAGAAATGACCGCGCTCTCTTTCCCGCCGACTGCCTCCATATAGTCGTCCACGATCGCCTTCATATAATATGCTGAGGTAGATTTGCCCTTCGTCCCCCCGATTCCGATGACTGTGAGTTCCTTCCACGGCGCATTGTTAAACTTTTCTGCCAGAGGCGGCATCGCCAAGCGGATATCGTCCACGATAAAATACGGCACGTCCGCCTTGGTATCATACTTCTTCTCACTGATATATGCCGCCGCGCCCTTCTCGATCGCCTCGTCCAGATACTCTGCCTTAAATGCCGCCCCCTTGCAGATAAATAATGTATTTTCCACAACCTGCTTAGAATCATATGTCAGGTATTCCACAACCGTATCTTCCATCCCGCAAGAATAAAACTCTTTCATCATACGCTCATTCTCAAGCAGGAGCGCATAATCCTCCAACGTATATTTCTTCATCAACCTCTTCCTTTCCTTATTCCCTTCATCGCCGAATAGGCGATTCGATTCAGGGATCCCGAATGCCCCGCATGAGGGGTTTCATCCTCGAAGCTTCGCCCCGGAGCGCAGGATTGCTTCCTGCACCAAAACATCCATCGCGTCAATACAGCTCGCCGGCACCGGGTAATATTCCTTAAATACCGAGATCTCCGTACATGCAAGAATGACCGCGTCGCATCCCTGACCCATCAAATCCTCGTAGGCTGTGTCGAATTTCACTCTGTCCCCAGTCCTGCCTCCCTTAATATCGTCATAGATCAAAGACATCACTTCCCGCTGCGCTTCATCATGCGGAACAGCGGCCACGATCCCCTGCCGCTCGCATGCCCGGTGATAAGTCCCCGTCTGTATCGTGCCGTCCGTCCCCATGATACCGACTTTTTTAGCGTCAGGATGCAGCTCCATCACATAACGGACGCTTTCTTCCACCATATTAATAATGGGAACCCTCGTCGCCGCCTGAATCTCCTTAAGGAAATAGTGGGATGTATTGCAGGGTATCGCGATATTGCCCGCTCCCATCCTTTCCAGGTCCTTCGCATCCTTCGTTATAGCACGAAGGAAATTCCCCTTGCGCCCGCTTAGTATCGCCTCCGTCCTGTCCGGCATCGACGCATGGCTTAAGATTACCATATCAATATGTTCCTGGTCGGACGAAGCCTTTGTCCGCGCAATCACCCTGGCATAAAAAAAGCTGGTCGCCTCCGGTCCCATACCGCCGATCACTCCTAATTTCTTCAGCATCAGGCCCCTCCTTTTCGTTACTCGTAATATTTCTTAAATTTCACGAAATGGCTAAGATGTGTCTTCGCCATGGCAAGAAAACGTTTCGGCCTTAAGTCCCCCCGCAGAAATACCGGATTTACCATCTTCTTCTCCTTAAGAAGCCTTTTCAGCTTTTCCTTATTTTCTTTCTCTTTGATGTAACGGAAAGCTACCGCCCTCGGCACCACCATCCATAGATGCTCTTTCTTCGCCATCTCAAAATCCAGCTCTTTCCCGTAAATATACTCTTCTACAATATATTTTGCCACATTAAAGCCGGAGGCTGTCACATAGTAATTACTCCTGCCCTGCCGGGTGTTAATCTCAAAAAACTTATATTTCCCGTCACGCTTGTCATATTTAATATCAAAGTTAGAAAATCCCACATAATGCAGGTCTTCCAGAAGGCTCTTCACCCCAAACATCAGCTCTTCGTTCGGCTCCGTGATAATGACCGCGTGATTCCCCAGTCCGTGCGGCGTATGCTCCTCTAAAAGCACATGCCCCAGGCACATCATCTTCACTTTCCCGTTCCTGTCGGAGTAGGCGGTGAGAACACGCATATACTCATCATTCCCCGGTATCATGTCCTGGATGATGAGCTTGTCCGTATATCCCGCCCCATAAATATCCTTGATTACCTGAATGAGCTGCTTTTGATTCTGTATGGTATAGACCTTGTTCTGTGTGGCAAACGGGTGCTCCCAGTACTGGATACTGTCCGAAGGCTTAAGAATGACCGGAAAGGAAAACTTCATCTCGAAATCCAGCCCCATGGACGCGTCGTAGACCAGGGTCCCCGGATAATCAACCCCGTGCTTTTCACACAGTTCGTAGAATATCTCCTTCTGCTGGAGACGGTTCATCAGCTCATAGTCGATATAGGGCGCGACGATGTTTCCCTTCAGCTCTCCCTTATGCTTACTGATCAGCGCCACATAACTGTCTCCACAGCCGATGAGGACAATCTTTTTATCCTTATGCTTATCTGCAAACCGGTTGACCGTCTTTAGGAAATATTCATCCGTATCGATCCGAGGATCAGCGTGGTAACTTATCATCCTGCTGTTGTAGCTGGGACCGGTAGGAAATTTCCCGAATATATATGTCCTGACCCGATACTCCTCATAAAATGCGCGCGCCACACTGTAAGTATTGATGTCGCCGCCTAAAAGTACCGGTATAAACTCTCTCTCTTCAAACTTCATGCTTCTTCCTTCTCCTTCTTCCCTTTTACCTCTCCTGATAATTTACCACACTTTTCCTGATTTTTCTACCGTTAGTTACTATGAATCATACACTAAATCCCTTTACGGTAAAGAATAAAAGAATAAACGACCGGTACCACCGCCATAGGTATGAGCAGGATAAATACCCCTAACCCTATCGGCAGGAAAATGTCGGCGATAAAGAACAGCCCGCCAAGGACCCATAGCCAGGACGCCAGACGGTGCGTCTTGTTCCAGTTTTCCTCGCTCGCAAGCGTCCAGGGCACTTTGATCCCGACCGTATAGTTCTGTTTGAGTTTATGCATATAATTTCCCATAACCATAAAGGTTATTCCCACCAAAAGATCTGCGAGCATTCCGATATCCACCTTTTTACCGACCGCTATCACATAGGTGGACGAACAGCATACCAGTGATACGAGCGGAACGACCCACATAATAATCCTTATATATCTGCCCTCAATGTTCTTCCTCTTCGGGTCGTGCAAAGTGGCGACGCAGCACAAGAGATGGATCAAAAGCAGGAAAAGCGGCAGCCCGAACACTGCGAATCCCTTGCTGCTCCAACCGTTCGGCGCATTGTCCGCCCCAAAATGGGTGGCGACCATATCCGGCATGCGGTTCCAGAGAATCAGCCCAAATACAATCGGACTTACTGTTATCAAACTAGTAATAATAAGAGTTCTTCTATATTCTTTCATGATCTTCTCCTCCTTTTAACTCTTTAATCCACATCAGGACTTCCTCTAAGACTGTTGTATTCAGCTCATAATACACATAGTTTTTTACTTTCGTCTCCCAGACCAGGCCCGCCTTTTTCAGCACACTCAGATGATAGGAAATCGTTGCCCCGGTCATATCAAAGTGACTGCCGATCTCTCCCGCGGACAGCTTCCCGTTCTTAAGAAGCTGGAGTATCTCCCGGCGGACAGGGTCGGATAATGCTTTAAACGTTTCTGCAAATGACACCTTTTGTCCCTCCTTACTTTGTTAGTTTTGATTCTAAGCGCCCCCGAACAAGGAATTTAGAATTTCATCTAAATACATGATACCCTTATGTTTCGCAGCTGTCAACAAGTATTTAGATTATTTTCTAAATACTTGCTACGATTCACAGCCGATAAGGATCTGCAGACAAACCCGGAAAGCTTTCATGTAATAGGATGTCTTCAGATACAT
>CAMNWW010000065.1 GCA_946566415.1 uncultured Lachnospiraceae bacterium
AAACCATATTTATGAAGCAATGGAAAAGTCTATGGAAAGTGAAAAGTTTATTATAACAGATACTCCCCACAGTACGATTAGAAGGGAGGGATTTCCATTAGACAGCCTGTCAATTGATATAAGAACCAATAAATATTATTATGATCTGCCGCCAAAGAGACAAGATAAGTATACGTGTAAAGATGGATTTTTCGCATTTTTTCAAAAAATTTCAGGATTTGAAGAGAAAAATTGATTTCATCGAATTTTCTTAACATTTAAAGATATTTAGGGTATAATAAATTGGGGAAATTACGCTTTAAGGAGTATATGAAGATGCAAAAGATACTAATTATTGAAGAAAACCAGGAGGATATTGAATTTTTGAAGGTTATTTTGGATGAGGACTATGAGTCAAAGGCTGTCTGTACTGCAAAAGAAGGACTTGCCTGTGCGGTAACTGGAGAATATTCTCTGATTTTTATAGATACGGCGTTGCCTGAGATGGAAGAGTTTGCGTTTCTTAAAGAACTTCAAGAAAAAATTATTTCCTGGCATATCCCGGTTATTCTTCTAATAGACGAAGCAGATGTGAGGAGGGGAGAGCGGGGGCTTGCGCTGGGCGCGTCGGATTACATAGTAAGACCGCTTTATCCATTAGTGGTGAAATCAAGGGCGCGCGCTTATGTCAGCTTATACCAATACAGAAAGAACGAGAAAGAGAAGGCGGTCATGGTCGATTCCTTGACAGGCATAGCATCAAGGCGGCGGTATGAAATGGAATATATTCAAAAGTGGCAGGAAGCAGTACGGCTTAACGTTCCCGTTTCCGTCTGTGTATTTGATGTTGACAGGTTCAGGACATATAATGAGCGGTATGGATACCCGGAGGGCGATAAAGTCTTAATCTCTGTGGCGGAAGCGATTTCTTCCTGCCTGAAACGGGGGACAGACCTATTTGCGAGGTATGACGGCGACCGTTTTGCCGCGGTGATATTGGGAGGTAATGGCGGGGATGTTTATAAGCATCTGAAGACCATCTGCCGGATGGTGGAAAAGCTTCATGTCCCTCATTGGGATTCCGCTTCCGGATGGGTCACCGTAAGTATCGGCGGCGCCACTGTCGTTCCGCGGCTTGAGGATTCCTGCGATCTATTCTTTGAAACGGCGCAAAATATGCTGTCCGACGCGAAAAAATCGGGAAGAAATCAGGTCGTATGGACGGATGAGAAGATGGAAAGGCTGAGTGAAAAAGAGGCTTGATCTGAAGGGGATCATCTATGAATGATTTGGAGAAATATTACAATAAATTCAATGAAGAGAAACGTCTGAATACCCGTTACGGGCAGGTTGAGTTCCTTACATCTATGAAATATATCCACGATTACCTGGATACACAGAGAAAGTCCAGGATTCTGGATATCGGTGCAGGAACAGGTAAATACAGTGTCCAGCTGGCCGAGGAAGGTTATGATGTGACCGCGGTGGAGCTGGTACGTTACAATCTGGGAATTTTGAAGAAAAAGAAGAGCGCGGTTAAAGCCTACCAGGGGAACGCGCTAAAACTATCACGTTTCGATGACGACAGTTTCGATGTGGTTCTGCTGTTCGGTCCGCTTTATCATCTATATACCTTTAAGGATAAAGTGCAGGCGCTGCGGGAAGCAAAACGTGTAACAAAGCCGGGAGGAGTGATCCTGGTCGCCTACTGTATGAATGAGTATAGTGTAATTACTTACGGGTTTAAAGAAAACCATATTCAGGAGTGTATTGATAATGGAAAATTGACACCGGAATTCCGTGTTTGTCCCGAACCGGCGGATCTGTATGATTATGTCCGGCTGGAGGATATTGACTCTTACAATGAGGCGGCAGGGCTTGATCGGATCAAGATTATCTCAGCCGACGGTCCTGCCGATTATATCCGGCCGGTTCTGAATGCGATGGACGAGGAAACGTTCCGAATTTTTTTGCGTTATCATTTGGCAACCTGCGAACGTATGGAACTAATTGGGGCGGCGGCTCATACGGTCGATATTCTGCGTAAGCCGGCGGATTAATCCTACTCAGACTTAAATCCCTCCCCTACCACATCGTTGGATTCCATGATAACGAGGAAAGACTTGGGATCGATTTCTTTTACCAGCCGACGGATGCCGTACATCTGTTTATTATTGCAGGCGCACATTACGACGTCTCTTTCCTGTTTGGAATAGCTGCCGACGCCTTTTAAGATCGTGGAGCCGCGCCCCAGGATCTCGTCGATTTTTTCGCAGATCTCCGGTCCGTGTTCTGTAACGATCAGGGATACCTTTCCCTGGTCGATTCCGTACATGAGTTTATCGACGGCGACAGAGAAAAGATAAGCGATAAGCACTCCGTACATCAGGCTCTCCATATCTCTGGAGACTACGGCCGCGCCTAAAAGGACGATGATAAAATCGCTGATAAAGCTGATCTTTCCGATAGAGATATGCGGGTATTTTGCTTTTGTGGCAAGTATGATGAAATCCGCCCCTCCGGTGGAAGAATCACGCATATAGATCATGGCAAGCCCAAGACCGGGCAGGATTCCGCAGAAAATAGCGGCAAGCATCCGGTCGCCGGTATATATCGGGAACAGCGGGGCTACAACGTCCATGATAACGGAAGTGATTATAATGGAGCGGACAGAGCGCAGGAAGAATCGTTTTCCAAGGATCGGATACGTGATAAATGCGACGGGGATATTCAGCAGCATGGTTACCGTACCGATCGGGGTTCCGAAAAGGTGATAAAAGATCAAGGCGATCCCGTTAAAACCCGTCATAGGGAATTTTGCCGCAGACGCAAAGTTGTACACTCCGACGGCGATCAGGATTCCCCCTACAATATCGATCATAATATCTTCTGCAAGCTTTAAAAATTTACTCTTATCCATGTCTCCTCCTTTATGGACCGCTTTTTTACAATGAGAAACGAAAAAAAACATCTGCGGATTATAAAAACTCTTATAATCGCAAACGCTCTTCTGATGCCTTTTAAGTATACTATAAGAAATGGAAAAATGTCAACACTTTAGCAGAAAAGGGAGAAAAATCAAATATGAAAATCGTTATTTTAGATGTCAAAACAATAGGCGAGGATATTGATCTGTCAGGCTATGACGCATTGGGAGAAGTAGTAAAGTATGATTTTACCTCTTCTTGGGAGATGCCGGAACGGGTACGGGACGCGGATGTTATCATTTTGAACAAGGTGCAGATCAATGAAGAGACAATAGGCGGCGCCGAAAAATTGAAGCTTGTCTGTGTGACCGCGACAGGAACGAACAACCTGGATAAGGAATATCTTGACAGACGGGGAATTGCTTGGAGGAATGTGGCGGGTTATTCTACAGAATCAGTAGCGCAGCATACCTTTGCCATGCTGTTTTATCTTTTGGAAAAACTACGGTACTATGATGAGTACGTAAAAGAAGAACGGTATGTGAATGATACGATATTTACCCATTTTGCAGAACATTTTACAGAAATCTGCGGAAAAACGTGGGGGATTATAGGGCTGGGAAATATTGGCCGCCGTGTGGCAGAAATTGCCCGTGCTTTTGGCGCCAGAGTTATTTATTTTTCGCCTTCAGGAAGTGCGGCCCAGCCTGGGTATACGCAGGTTGGACTGGGGGAGCTGCTGGCGTCTTCCGACATTGTATCTGTCCATGCGCCGCTGAATGAGTTTACAGAAGGATTGATGAACAAAGAAGCATTTAAGAAGATGAAGAAATCAGCAATTTTTCTGAATCTGGGACGTGGAGCGATTGTAGTTGAAAAGGAACTTTTTAATGCTTTAAGAAACGGAGAAATTGCCGCGGCGGGATTGGATGTGCTCTGTGAGGAACCGATGAGCAGTGACAATCCGCTCATTTCGATAAAGGACAGCAGGAAACTGCTCATCACCCCCCATGTAGCGTGGGCAAGCGTTGAAGCCCGCACACGCCTTATGGGGATTATCCTTGATCAGATCAAAGAATTTATGCAGAAAGAGGGGCAGCGTACAGTTTCACAAGTTCCATAACGATGTCCACGGTCAGGTCCATGCCTTCCGCTGTGATGTGTTCGTAAGGACCGTGGAAGGCAAAACCGCCTGTCCCAAGGTTTGGACAGGGAAGCCCCCGGAAACTAAGCTGGCAGCCGTCGGTTCCTCCTCGTATCGGAAGAATTTTCGGAGCGACACCGACGTTTTCGCAGGCAGTCTTAGCATTATCTATTAGATGCATACATCCGGCAATAATCTCTGACATGTTCTGGTATTGATCAGTGATGGTAAGCTCTGCAGTACCTGATCCCCATTTTTCATTTATGATTTTTTCAATGTGGCGGAGCGTGTTTTTCCGTGATTCAAACATATATTTGTCATGATCACGGATAATATAATGCAGGGAGGCCTCTGCTACATCTCCGTTCATACTGACCAGGTGATAGAAGCCTTCATAGTCTTCGGTATCGCGGGGAGTCTCGCATCCTGGAAGCAGAGAGTTGATTTCCATAGCGACCAGGGCGGCGTTTATCATTCTGTTTTTGCTGGATCCGGGGTGGACGCCTAGACCTTGAATTTTAAAATCGGCCTTGCAGGCATTAAAGTTTTCATATTGGATTTCGCCTTCGATGCCGCCGTCCAGAGTATACCCATAGTCTGCTCCGAACTTTTCTATATCAAAATGAGAAGGGCCCGCCCCTACTTCCTCGTCAGGGGTAAAGGCGATACAGATTGTTCCGTGAGGAATTTTTTCCTTGATCAGCCGCTCAGCCAGAGTGAGGATCTCAGCAATTCCGGCTTTGTCGTCTGCCCCCAGGACTGTGGTACCGTCGGAAGAGATTAAAGTCCTTCCTTTCAGTTCTTTTAAATGTGGAAACGCTTCCACCGTCAGCGCACGTCCGCTTGTTCCAAGTGTGAGGTCGCCCCCGTCATAATTTTCGTGAATCATTGGGACGATATCATGGTCGCAGTAATCAGAGACTGTGTCCATATGGGCGATAAAACCAATCTTCGGCCTGTCCTCATAACCGGGGGTCGCCGGGATCGTGCCGTAAACATAGCAGTGCTCGTCAAGAGAGATATTTTCGATACCCAGCTCTTTCATTTCTTTCTCCAGAATCCTTGCAAGGTCAAACTGGCATGCGCTGGACGGCACGTCGGAATTGCTCTCGTCGCTTGGCGTGCGGATCACCGCATAATTCAAAAATCTTTCATATGCTTTCATATTTTCCTTTTCTCCTTTTTGGAAATTTATTTTAAAAAACGGTGGATCAGCCGGTCATTCAGCCTTCGGTACGGCTGATAACGCATGGGTAGATCCAGCCATGTCTTTTTATCCACAATACTCTTATAATGAGTAAAAGTATCAAAACCACTTTTCCCGTGATACGAACCCATACCGCTTGCGCCGAATCCACCGAATCCCATCTCGCTTGTGGCGAGATGTATGATCGTATCATTGACGCAGCCGCCTCCAAAACCGCAGTGAGACAGTACTGTATCAGCAGCCTTCTTGTTTGCGGTAAATATGTAAAGCGCCAGCGGATGAGGCATAGTATTGATTTGTTCGACCGCCTGCTCCAGTGAATCATAGGTAAGGACAGGCATAATCGGTCCAAAGATCTCTTCCTGCATAACAGCGTCATTGAAAGTGACCATATCCATCACAGTCGGTTCGATCTGCAGTGTTTCAGGGGCAGTGCTTCCGCCGCAGACGACCTTATTTTTATCAATCAGCCCTGAAATTCTTTGGAAATGTTTATCGTTAATAATTTTTCCATAGTTCTTATTTTTCAGCGGATTTTTCCCAAACTGTTTTTTGATCTGCCGCTGGATTTCTTTCAGGAGGGCGTCTTTTACTGCGGCGTCACAGTATATATAATCAGGAGCCACACAGGTCTGTCCGCAGTTCAAAAATTTTCCGAAAACAATCCGTCTTGCCGCGAGCCGGAGGTTGGCGCTTTTTTCTACAATGCAAGGGCTCTTTCCGCCGAGTTCCAAAGTGACAGGCGTGAGATGTTCGGCGGCGTGCCGCATGACCTCTTTACCGACAGCCTGGCTTCCGGTAAAGAATATATAATCGAAATTTTCCTGAAGCAGGCAGGTGTTTTCTTCTCGTCCTCCGTCTATAACAGAAACATAGGACTCCTCGAAACACTGGCCGATGATTTTCTGGATGACGGCTCCTGTGTTCGGAGAATAAGCGCTTGGCTTTAGGACGACAGTATTACCTGCGGCGACTGCATCCACAAGCGGATCCAAGGTTAGAAGGAAAGGGTAGTTCCAAGGACTCATAATAAGGACCACTCCATAAGGAGAAGGCTTTTTGAAACTCCGTGAGTGGAACTGTGCCAAAGGAGTACGTACCGTCCGTTCTCTGGAAAATGCATGGATATGTTTTAGCATATAACTGATTTCACTGAGTACCAGACCGGTCTCGCACATATAGCCCTCAAAATTACTCTTGCCGAGATCCTTGCGGAGCGCTTCGTTGATTTCCTTTTCATGCTGCAAAATACAGGCTTTCAGCCTTTTTAGCGCCTGGATCCGCTCGGGGATATGTAAAGTTGCGCCGGAACGGAAATAGACACGCTGCCGGTCTACGATCCGTTTAATTTCCTGCTTGGTCATGACTAGCCTCCATTTCTATTTCTACGGATTCTGCCGCTTTAGAATCCTTTGGCTCTTCCATCAGGGCATAATAGAAGCCGGCCAGCTCTGAAGCGTCCATGAGAACTGGCACAGGATAGAGCGGGTTTGCTTCCTTGTCCGCATAATGGGAGAGCTTGGGAATGTCCTCTTCCTGGATTTCTTTTATTGTATCTCCGATTTGGAATCTTTTTTTCATCTCTTTTATTGCCTGGATGAATGCGGATGCGGCCTCTTCGCAGGGCGTATCTTTTGAGGCGGCCCCAGCGGCGACGGCGAGATGGGCCAGCTTTTTATAGATAGCTTCTCCATAGGACTCCAAGACAAATGGCAGAAGGACTGCGTTGGCAAGTCCGTGGGGCACATTGTATTCTCCGCCTAGGGAATGTGCGACAGCATGGACATAACCTACATAGGATTTGGTAAACGCACATCCGGCATAAAAAGACGCTTTCAGCATATTCCTGCGGGCTTCTATATTATTGCCGTCTGTGTAGGCGGCATCCAGGTTCTTAAAGATCAATTCTACTGCCATCAGCGCATTTTTTCGTGTTCCTGGGGTTGTGGAATTACCGATATATGCCTCGACAGCATGGGTAAGGGCATCCATTCCTGTTGTGGCGGTGATAAAGGGCGGCAGGCTTAACGTGACCTTAGGATCCAGCACCGCGTATTTTGGAATAAGCGGAAAATCATTGATTGCATATTTGTGTCTTGTCTCGGCATCGGTGATGACTGCCGCCAAAGTGGTCTCGCTCCCGGTTCCTGCTGTAGTAGGGATGGCGATCAAAAGCGGTAAGGGATGATGTACTTTCAAAATTCCTTTCATTTTTGCAAGGGACTGCTTTGGCTTTACCGCGCGTGCGCCGACTGCCTTGGCACAGTCCAAGCTGGATCCGCCCCCAAAACCGATGATTACGTCGCAGTGATTTGCCAGGTACATATCCAGCGCTTCCTCCACATTGGCGGTGGTCGGATTAGCCACCGTGCTGTCATAGATCGAGTAGTTAATTCCTGCATCTAAAAGCGCACGTTCCAGACGAGATGTAAGACCCAGACGGCGAATGCCTTGATCTGTAATGATCAGCGCCTGACCGCACTTCTTTTTTTGGATGATTTCCGGAATTTTTTTAACACTGTACACAATGCCGGGAGTACGGTATGGCAGGAATGGGAGCGCAAACTTAAAAACTCCTTGAAAAACCCGGCAATAAATTTTTTTTATTTGATGCATGGCTTTATGTACTCCTTATTTAATATGAAATAATCTTTATGATGTTGAGGTCAAAAGATGCCTTACGGATTGTTCCGCGCTTCGCGCTCCCACAATCCTACCCGCTATTCGGATATCGTGGAGCTTACGCTCCACTTTTATCCTCATATCGGGGCGGGTCCCAAGGTCATTCATCCATCCTCGTGCAAGCACGATGTGGATTCAGACCTTTTGACCCTGGCATCGTCTTTATTAAGGTATAGCATTTCTTGGGGAAACTGTCAAGAAAATGGGAAAATGCGGCGACGGTGACATAAAGGCTTTATATTAGAATGGTTTTCCTAACGTTTTGTAGAGTAGAATGTACGGTAATTCTGAGTTTTTGGAAAAAAATAGATAGCATACTATGTTTAAGCCTGGATTGTTACCATTTTGTGTATTTTTTTGAAATAATATTGACATAAGAAGAGGAAAAGAGTATTATATACATATGAACGGTTGCTCATATGTTCAAAACAAAAAGTACAAAAATTGAATCGCCTAACGGCGATAGAAACGGAGGAAATGATGAAGAAAAAATTTAAGATGGTGGATTTGGATTGTGCAAATTGTGCGGCAAAGATGGAGAATGCAATCAAAAAGATCGAAGGAGTAACAGATGCGAACGTCAGTTTTATGGCGCAGAAACTTACGATTGATGCGGATGATGCGAGATTTGATGAGATCATGCAGGAAGTAGTCAAAGTGTGTAAAAAAGTGGAGCCGGATTGTCAGATTAAGATGTAGACGGTATTCTGATCTATAAAGGCATTATCTATTTATAAATGGGGAAAAATATATAGCATAGTATGTAAATGAGAGGTGCGGCATGACAAAAAAACAAAAAAGGATGCTTTTCAAAATCATTATTGCCTCCATTCTTTTTGCTTTGCTCTTGGCGGTGGAGCATAGTGGAGAGTTGGAATTTTTGCGGCAGTTTCCGGAAAGATTCTTTCTTTATATGATACCTTATGTGATTATCGGGTGGGATATCATTTATCGGGCAGTACGGAATATCAGCCATGGACAAGTGTTTGATGAAAATTTTCTGATGTGTATCGCCACATTCGGCGCCTTAGGTGTCGGGGAATATTCAGAGGCAGTCGCGGTTATGCTGTTCTACCAGATAGGGGAACTATTCCAGGGGTACGCAGTAGGACGGTCGCGCCAGTCTATCAGCGACATGATGGACATCTGTCCGGAGTACGCCAATATAGAAAGAGACGGACAGGTTGAGCAGGTAGATCCTGACGATGTGGGGATCGGCGATGTGATCGTAGTAAAGGCGGGGGAACGGATTCCACTGGACGGGGTAGTGATTTCTGGCAGCTCGTTTGTGGATACTTCCGCGCTTACAGGAGAATCTGTGCCGCGTAAGGTGTGGGAAGGGTCCGATATTATCAGCGGATGTGTTAACGGAGGCGGACTTCTGAAGGTACGTGTGACGAAGGAATTTGACGACTCGACGGTCTCTAAGATACTGGAACTTGTGGAGAATGCAAGCAGTAAAAAGGCGAAGGTTGAAAACTTTATTACGAAATTTGCCAGATACTATACGCCGGCCGTTGTCTTAGCGGCAGCGGCTCTTGCAGTCCTTCCTCCTTTGTTTCTCGGAGAATCCTTTGGGGAATGGCTTACGAGAGCCTGCATTTTCCTGGTAATCTCCTGCCCCTGTGCGTTAGTGATTTCCGTGCCGCTGGGATTTTTTGGGGGAATCGGCGCGGCGTCCAGACAGGGTGT
>CAMNWW010000066.1 GCA_946566415.1 uncultured Lachnospiraceae bacterium
CGTTTTTTATAATATATGTGTAAAATGGATTGACATAACAGAAATTTGGTGCTATTCTCTTAAATTTAAAAATCCTAGTATAAAAGTAGTAATAAGCCAATACGTAAAACGACAGGAAGGTGAAAGTTTGAAAATATCTACAAAAGGAAGGTATGGTCTGCGCGCCTTCATTGATCTTGCCAGTTATGGAACGGAAGAGCCCGTCTCCATCAGCAGTATTTCGTCGCGGCAGGATATTTCAGAGCGGTATCTGGAACAACTGATGGCGCTTCTGAAAAAGGCGGATCTGGTAAAAAGTACCAGAGGAGCCGGGGGCGGTTATATGCTTGCAAAGGATGCCTCCCAGGTATCGGTAGGGGATGTGCTGCGGGCGCTGGAAGGGAGTATGGAACCTGCAAGCTGCGCGGCGTTTAACCCGGAAGAGACCTGTGCTGCAGAAGATACCTGCGTTACAAAGTATGTCTGGCAGAAAATTAATAAAAGTATGGCGGATACGGTAGACGGTATTATGATCGACACACTGGTGAAGATGAGCAGGACCGCCGGAAAGGAAGAAAGTGATGGAAAAGAAACTGATTTATTTGGATAATGCGGCCACGACAAAGACGGCTCCGGAAGTAGTGGAGGCGATGCTGCCTTATTTTTCAGAATATTATGGCAATCCTTCCAGTATTTACAGCTTTGCATCGCAGAACAAGGACGCGGTGACAAGACAAAGAGAGATGATTGCGGAGGCGCTGGGCGCTAACAGCAATGAAATTTATTTTACCGCCGGCGGGACAGAGGCGGATAACTGGGCGCTCAAAGCGGCTGCGGAGGCGTATGAAAGCAAGGGGAAGCATATCATCACCACGAAGATCGAGCATCATGCGATCCTCCATACTGCTGAATATCTGAAGAGCAGAGGATTTGAGGTGACGTACCTGGATGTGGATGAGAATGGTGTTGTCAGTATAGAGGAATTAAAAGCGGCGATCCGCCCGGACACGATCCTGATCTCTGTTATGTTCGCTAATAACGAGATCGGAACGATCGAGCCGATTAAGGAGATCGGCTCAGTTGCAAAGGAGCATGGGATCTTGTTCCACACCGATGCTGTCCAGGCTTTCGGGCAGATTCCAATTAATGTAGATGAATATGGAATCGACATGCTCAGCGCCAGCGGCCATAAGCTGAACGGACCGAAGGGAATCGGTTTTCTCTATATCCGTAAAGGTGTCAAGATCCGTTCTTTCGTCCACGGTGGGGCACAGGAGAGAAAGCGCCGGGCAGGCACGGAGAATGTGCCGGGGATTATAGGACTGGGAGCGGCGGTAAAGCGTGCGGTGGGTACGATGAAGGAAAGGACGGAGAAAGAGACCGTTCTCCGCGATTATCTGATAAAGAGGGTTATGGACGAGATTCCTTATACAAAGCTGAACGGGCATCCCACACACAGACTTCCGAATAATGCGAATTTCAGTTTCCGTTTTATCGAAGGAGAGTCTATGCTGATCCGGCTTGATATGGCGGGGATTTGCGGTTCCAGCGGTTCAGCCTGCACATCGGGGTCTTTGGATCCGTCCCACGTGCTTCTGGCTATCGGGCTTCCTCACGAGATTGCTCATGGTTCCCTCAGACTCACGCTGAATGAGGAAATCACGACAGAAGATATTGATTATGTGGTGGAACAGCTTAAAAATATTGTGTCGGATTTAAGAAATATGTCGCCTCTGTATGAGGATTTTGTAAAAAAGGAAAAAAAGAACCAGGAGGTAAGATAGATGTACACGGAAAAAGTAATGGATCATTTTCAGCATCCGCGCAACATGGGAGAGATCGAGAATGCCAGCGGGGTTGGAACCGTGGGAAACGCAAAATGCGGCGATATTATGAGAATTTATCTGGATATTGATAAGGATGGAATTATCCAGGATGTGAAGTTTAAAACGTTCGGCTGCGGGGCCGCGGTGGCGACGAGCAGCATGGCGACGGAATTGGTGAAGGGGAAGAATGTCCAGGAGGCAATGAAGGTGACGAACCAGGCGGTGATGGAAGCTCTGGACGGTCTGCCGCCGGTCAAGGTTCACTGTTCTCTTTTGGCGGAGGAAGCAATCCATGCCGCTTTGTGGGATTACGCCGGAAAGAATGGAATTACGATAGAAGGGCTTGAAAAGCCGAAATCCGATATCCACGAAGGAGAAGAGGAAGAAGAGGAAGAATACTAATGAGTCCAAGGGTAGTGGTAGGCATGTCGGGAGGCGTGGACTCTTCGGTAGCGGCGTATCTTTTGAAGGAACAGGGGTATGACGTTATCGGCGTGACTATGCAGATCTGGCAGGATGAAGAGAGCCGTATCCAGGAAGAAAACGGAGGATGCTGCGGTCTGAGCGCGGTGGAGGACGCACGCCGGGTAGCGGCAGCGCTTGGGATTCCCCACTATGTGATGAATTTTAAAGAGGAATTTCGGCGGTACGTAATCGAATATTTTAAAGAGGAGTACCGAAATGGCAGGACGCCGAATCCCTGCATTGCCTGCAACCGCTACGTAAAATGGGAGGCTCTTCTGCACCGCAGTTTGGAAATAGGCGCGGGTTTTATCGCTACTGGACATTACGCCCAGGTGGTACATCTTCCGAATGGAAGATATGCCGTCCGGCAGTCGCAGGCACAGGGAAAAGACCAGAGTTATGCACTCTACAGCCTGACGCAGGAGCAGCTTAAGCATACGCTCATGCCGGTGGGGGTTTATCCAAAAGATACGATACGCCAAATAGCGAGAGAGATTTCCCTCCCGGTGGCGGAAAAAGCGGACAGCCAGGATATCTGCTTTGTGCCGGACGGCGATTATGCCGCTTTTATTGAAAAGGAGTGCAGTGAGCGCCGTGAAGTCCTGGAAGGGAATTTTGTAACTCCCGAAGGGAAGATACTTGGGAAGCATAAAGGAATCATCCACTATACGGTCGGGCAGCGAAGAGGGCTTGGGCTGTCTCTGGGCTATCCGGCGTTTGTGGTCGAAATTCGTCCGGACACCAACGAAGTGGTGGTCGGTACGCGGGAAGAGTCCCTTACCAGGGAGGTACATGCACGCGGGCTGAATTTTATGTCGGAAGAAACGATTGAAGGAAAGAAAAGAGTATTTGCCAAGATCCGCTACAATCACCGCGGAGCATGGTGCATGGCCGAGCGGACCGGCGAGGATGAAATCTGCTGTTTGTTTGAAGAACCACAGAGCGCCGCGGCGCCGGGGCAGGCTTTGGTGCTTTATGAGAACGGTGTTGTCCTCGGAGGCGGTACGATTCAATGAGAGGGAGGGAAAAAATGCTGTCGGATTGTCATATGCACACGCGCTATTCGGTGGATTCCGATGCTGAGCCGGAGAAAATGATACAAAGCGCCGCCGCGCGCGGTCTTAAAACGATTTGCTTTACAGATCATGAGGATATCGGTTTGTTCAATGAGGGAAAAGAATGGGTAATTGACACAAAAGCTTATTTCGAGGAGCTTGGTATTCTGAAACAACGTTACGCCGGACAGATTGACGTAAGGATCGGTATTGAGATGGGCCTGCAGCCTCATTTGGGAGAATCGATCAGGGAATATATCCGAAGTTATCCCTTTGACTTTGTGATCGGCTCCGTCCATGTGATAGGGGGAAAAGACCCATATTATCCGGACTTTTTTGAGGGAAAGAGCGATGAGGAGGCTTATGCGCGCACCTTTGAGGAGACGCTTGAAGATATCCGGGTATCGTCAGACTTTGACGTGTTAGGACATTTGGATTATGTGGTCCGTTATGGGAAAAACCGTGAGAAAGAGTATTCTTATGAGAAGTTTTCAGACAAAATCGACGCTGTTCTTTGCTGCCTGATAGAAAAAGGGAAAGGAATTGAGCTGAATACGGCAGGATTGAAGTATGGTCTTCCGTTCGCACATCCCTGCCCAAAGATCCTGAAAAGATACAGGGAACTTGGCGGAGAGATTGTCACGGTAGGCTCCGACGCCCATAGACCGGAGCATATCGCCTATGATTTTGATAAGGTAAATACCATTTTAAAGGACAGCGGATTTAAATATTATACAGAATTTAAGGAGCGTAAGCCGATTTTTAAGGAAATATCGTAGAAAATGCGGCGGCATAGGGACAAAAATCTAAAAGGCACTTGAAATTTTTTCCTGAATTTAGTACAATAAAGCTTGGTTGATGAAACTTTAACAATGAATAAATCTTTAGGAGGACTGAATCATGGCAGTAAAAGTAGCAATCAATGGATTTGGACGTATCGGACGTCTTGCATTCAGACAGATGTTTGGAGCAGAGGGATATGAGATCGTGGCAATCAACGATTTAACATCGCCCAAGATGCTGGCTCACTTATTAAAGTATGATTCTACACAGGGCAAATACGAGCTGGCAGACAAAGTAGAGGCTGGAGAGGATTCCATCATTGTTGACGGAAAAGAGATCAAGATCTACGCGATGGCTAAGGCGGAAGAACTTCCTTGGGGAGAGATTGGCGTTGACGTTGTTCTTGAGTGTACAGGCTTCTATACGTCCAAGGCAAAATCAGAGGCGCATATCAAGGCTGGAGCTAAGAAAGTTGTTATCTCCGCACCGGCAGGAAACGACCTTCCGACGATCGTATACAATGTAAACCATGAGAAACTGACAAAAGATGACAATATTATTTCCGCAGCTTCCTGCACAACGAACTGTCTTGCTCCGATGGCAAAAGCGCTGAACGATCTTGCAACGATTAAGTCTGGTATTATGTGCACGATTCATGCTTATACAGGAGATCAGATGACTCTTGACGGACCGCAGAGGAAAGGCGACCTGAGAAGATCACGTGCGGCGGCAGTAAATATCGTACCGAACAGCACAGGAGCTGCAAAGGCTATCGGTCTTGTTATTCCGGAATTGAACGGCAAATTGATCGGCTCTGCTCAGCGTGTACCGACTCCGACAGGCTCAACTACGATCCTTACGGCAGTTGTTGAAGGAACCGTTACAGTTGACCAGATCAACGAGGCGATGAAAGCTGCTTCCAACGAGTCTTTCGGATACAATACAGATGAGATCGTATCCAGCGATATCGTTGGTATGAGATACGGCTCTTTGTTCGACGCAACACAGACCATGGCTCTTCCGCTTGATAACGGGACAACAGAAGTACAGGTTGTTTCATGGTACGACAATGAAAATTCTTACACAAGCCAGATGGTAAGAACAATCAAACATTTTGGAACTCTTCTGTAGGAACTGTTTTCGGGCATAAGAAAACAACGGGATTGAATTCCAATAGATTCACGGAAAAGAGGTCCAGGGGACCTCTTTTTCGGTATACGAGACTTTTCACACAAAAAGTTCGCCGCCGGATAGGCGGCATATATTCAGGGATGCCAAGTGCGCCCGCCATCGGGCGCATGAAGGTTTATGATCAGGAGGCCTTATTATGCTTAATAAAAAATCAGTAGATGATATCAATGTCAAGGGACAAAAAGTTCTGGTAAGATGTGATTTTAACGTACCTCTCATTGACGGGAAGATCACAGACGAGAACCGTCTTGTAGCGGCGCTTCCCACGATCAAGAAATTGATCGCTGACGGAGGGCGTATCATTCTTTGCTCTCATTTAGGAAAACCGAAGGGAGAGCCGAAGCCGGAGCTTTCTCTTGCGCCGGTGGCAAAACGTCTTTCTGAACTTCTTGGACAGGAAGTAAAGTTCGCCGCGGATCCGGAAGTCGTAGGTTCGAATGCAAAGGCGGCTGTAGAGGCAATGCAGGACGGAGAAGTCATTCTTCTGGAGAATACACGTTACCGTGCAGAGGAGACAAAGAATGGAGAGGCATTCTCAAAAGAGCTTGCTTCCCTGTGCGACGTATTTGTAAATGATGCGTTTGGAACAGCACACCGTGCGCACTGCTCTAACGTAGGCGTTACTCAGTTTGTAGATACCGCAGTCGTAGGATACCTGATGCAGAAAGAAATCGATTTCCTGGGAAATGCAGTGAATAATCCTGAGAGACCGTTCGTGGCGATCCTAGGCGGAGCAAAGGTTTCCAGCAAGATTTCCGTGATAGAGAATCTTCTTGAGAAAGTAGATACCCTTATTATCGGCGGCGGTATGTCTTATACCTTCAGTAAGGCGCAGGGCGGAAACGTAGGAAAGTCCCTTCTTGAAGAGGATTACTGCGAATATGCGCTGAACATGCTTAAAAAAGCAGAGGAGAAGGGTGTGAAGCTGCTCCTACCGGTTGACAATGTGATCGCAGACGACTTCTCCAACGATGCAAATACAAAGATAGTAGGCAACGGGGAGATTCCGGACGGATGGCAGGGTCTTGACATCGGACCGGAGACTGCAAAACTTTATGCTGATACAGTAAAAGATGCCAAGACGGTCGTTTGGAACGGACCGATGGGCGCGTTCGAGATGCCGAAGTTTGCGGCTGGAACAGAAGCGGTGGCAAAGGCGCTGGCAGATACAGACGCAGTGACGATCATCGGCGGCGGAGACAGCGCGGCCGCTGTGAATCAGTTAGGATACGGCGACAAGATGACCCACATTTCAACAGGCGGCGGCGCTTCCCTGGAGTTCCTGGAAGGCAAAGAACTGCCGGGCGTAGCCGCAGCTAATGATAAGTAAACACTTGGCGAGGTATTGTCGAGCCTAGGGTTTACTTACTTCGCCGCTGGAAGGAAGGCGAAGTTACCCGCCACTTGGCGAGGTATTGTCGAGCCTAGGGTTTACTTACTTCGCCGCTGGAAGGAAGGCAAAGTTACCTTTAGGCGGCGTTGAAAAGAATATATTTGGAGGAAATATAGAGATGTCTAGAAAGAAAATTATTGCCGGCAACTGGAAGATGAACATGACCCCATCCCAGGCAGTGGAGCTGGTAAATACTCTGAAACCGTTGGTAGCAGCAGAGGATGCAGATGTGGTATTCTGTGTGCCGGCAATCGATATCATTCCGGTTATTGAAGCGGCAAAGGGCAGTAACATTCAGGTTGGTGCAGAGAATATGTACTTTGAGGACAAGGGCGCTTACACTGGAGAGATTTCACCGGCAATGCTGACAGATGTAGGTGTAAAATATGTAGTTCTTGGTCATTCTGAGAGACGTGAGTATTTTGCGGAGACGAATGAGACGGTCAACAAGAAGATGCTGAAGGCGTTTGAGTACGGGATCACCCCGATTATGTGCTGCGGCGAGTCCCTGGAGCAGAGAGAGCAGGGCGTGACGATGGATTTCATCCGCCAGCAGGTAAAAGTTGGTTTCCTGAACGTGACGGCAGAGCAGGCGAAAACGGCAGTGATTGCATATGAGCCGATCTGGGCGATCGGGACAGGAAAAACCGCGACGACACAGCAGGCGCAGGAGGTCTGTAAGGCGATCCGCGAGTGCATCGCTGAGATTTATGACGAAGCGACGGCAGAAGCGATCCGTATCCAGTACGGCGGCTCTGTAAATGCGTCGACAGCGCCGGAGTTGTTCGCGCAGCCGGATATCGACGGCGGTCTGGTAGGAGGCGCGGCGTTGAAACCGGACTTTGGAAAGATTGTGAATTGGAAATAAGAACATAAAAGAAAACGGTCGTTCTCCGGTTGAGCTGGAGCAGCGGTCGTTTTCTTTTATGCAAGGATTAATTTTTAGGAGATTCTAGAATTTTTTCTATTCCTATATTTTGACTTTCTTTAATTTTTTTATTTCTATTTTCAACCCAGCCGCAATTCCATGCAATTACTGTAATAATAAACAATATAACAATAATCGTATTGGAAATAATAAGCGGGAAAAGCTTTTTCTCCGTATCGTTTACCAAAAAATTGATATAGTAGAACAGACCAAACAAAATATTAATCAATATGAGACCAATAATTAAGGATATGAGGACAGTTCGATATATACTTGCTTGAGCTATATTGTTTAATACAGACGTTGAAAATGCGATTCCGGCTGTGAATGCCAAAACAACAGCAGCAAAGATTCCTAAAATTGTAATATATTCCTTTTGCAAGTTCTCCAGCTTTGTTTTTACCTTGCGGATTTTCTTTTCTGTTTTATCAAAGTCTGTTTTAATACTGTGAGCTTTTTCAAGTTCAAGCTGAATGATATTAATCTGGGATTGCATATTCTCTAAAGAAGATTCGCCAGATATTTTTCTGTCAGCAGCATCTGAATAAGATATCCTTGCAATGTCAAGATTCACATGGTCATACAACTTCTTTATGGAATCACTGACATCAATCGTTCTGGTTCCATCATCAGATTTATTTTGCGCTTTATATCCATTTCGTATGACATCCAGATTTTGCCCCAAGATATTTATATCACCCAAATCAGAATTCTGTTGTACTTGTGTTAAAACCGAGAATATATCAGTATAAAAATGTCGGAATCGTTTTTCGGGTGACGGTGCGTCATAAAGTGATTCAAGACGCTTATATATGTTAGAACGATAATAAGCGTCTTGAAGAAGTTCCTGTGATTTTGCCAGTTCAAAAAGAATATCGCAAAACTCTTTTCGTTGTTGAGATTCTTTAGATAAATCCATGTATTTATCCCACCGCCTTTATTAAATCAGTGGGGATTACTTGGTGATTGCCCAGCCCTTTTTTGTAAATTTGATCCCATGCGCCGTTTGCCTTATGCGTTTCAGCTACTAAAGTCCAAGGATCTAAAGTACGCTTATTTTCAACAATGTCGTTAATGGCAGAGATATCCTTTGCATCTATATCATAAGACTCATGAACTGTTGTAATAGGCATAGCACCGTATCCACAATAATGGTAATATACATCCGGAACTACCGGTCCAAACTGCCAGGCTTCAATGTCATCTGAAAAAGCAATATCACCGCGGTTCAAAAAATATTTTTGAATATAATATAAAATTTTCTGAAGCTGTAAATTGCTGATAGGATGGCTATCATCAATGCATTTGGATATAATATATTTTGATAGATCTACCGCTGCATACATATCGGATCCCCTTCTTTCATTGTAGGATTTATAACAGTATACTACGGAATCATTAGAATTACCATTAAAAAATTGTGAACTTTTGTCGTGTTTCTATCCTCAAAACGTGTTATGAGTAATGTGAATTTTCCAACAGCTTACTCCACCACTTTTTTGAATTTATCGGCCCCTTGTTTACAGATTGGGCAGACGAAATCATCCGGGAGTACATCGCCTTCATAGATATAGCCGCAGACCTGGCAGACATATTTTGTTTTTCCGGACGTTTTGGGCGCAGCGTCTTCTGTTTCGTCAGGCAGATATGTGGGAGCATTTTTAGGGCTCTTTCCTTTTACTACTTTGTGATAATAAGAATAAGTCATCTCAGGAAGGCTGTCATAAACTTCTGCGGCAATTACTTCGCCTAGAAATACAGTATGAGTAGCGGTTTCCATTTTATCAATCACCTTACATACAACATAACCGCAAGTGTTTTTTACTACCGG